>WRMM01000053.1 GCA_009777135.1 Candidatus Fibrimonadales bacterium | reverse complement strand
TGGCAGAACGGTTCCTATAACATTTCCATAGCTATTCACTATATTGTAGGTACCTACCCGAACATTATTTAATACAGTATCACGTCCAGCCAAAAGCATTAGGTTTGCGAAAGAAGAGTTTTTTTCCCCTAATGCTGCTGTTTGGGAAGTGGTAGGGTGGTATCCTATGTATTGATCTGGATCATTAAAACCTGTTTGGAATACTTCAGGTTCTGAAGCAGTGAATCTCTGCGCAAAAGTTTGCGCGGTTAAAACCAAAATCAGGCAAAAGCCTATTTTCAAAGTTTTCATAAAAGGGTCTCCTATATTTTTTCCTTCTATCCCTTAGACGGAAAAAACGGCAAAAAAAATTTTAAAAATTCAAAAAAAATGCATTTTGCAAACAACTGTTGACACTTTCGCCCAAATCAGCAAAATTTAAGCGTTTTTTTAAATAAATTCTGAAAATCTTGCAAATTTCGCAAATTCTGATTCAGACATTTTCTACATTCTCCATCATGTCTGAATTTTTTCGACAATTATTAACCCAGTTCAGGGATATATGGCAAAGATTTAATCCTGTGCAGAAGGCTATTTTAGGCTCTGCTTTGGTTCTAATGATGGCGGTTATTATAGTAGGTGTATCGCTTCAGGCCGTTGGCGCAACCGATTCTCGCATGTCAACGCTCTTTGTGAACATAGATCCAGGCGAGGCGGCAGATGTTACCGCTTTTTTGCAGGAGAATAAATATAACTATAAAATGGCCAACAATGACCGGACAATTTTAGTTCCAAAAGAAAGCATACATGAAATTCGCATGTCTTTGGCTAGGGTAGGGTTGCCTAAGGCTCGCGGCAAAGGCTATGAGCTTTTTGACGAAAGCCAGTTTGGCATGACAGACTTTGTTCAAAATATTAATTACCGCCGCGCTGTGGAAGGCGAGCTTGTGCGCACCATTGAAACCTTTCACGAGGTTGAGAGAGCGCGCATTCATATAAATATTCCCAAGAAAACCCTTTTTGAAGAAAGAAGAGAAGAACCCTCAGCCAGCGTTATTGTTATGCTGCGCTCCGGCGGAGATTTGCAAGACAGGCAGGTTCGGGGCATTCAGCACTTGGTTGCCAGCTCAATAGAGGGCTTGAGAGCGAGGCAGGTAACTGTTTTGGACGCCGAAGGCAATATGCTCACAAGAGGCTATGCAGACAGCCCAGAGGCAGAACTCACCAATCATAATATTGAACTCAAACGTTCCACCGAATCATATTTAAAGAGACAGATTTTTTCAATATTAGACGGGGTTTTGGGTCCAAACAAAGCTACAGTTGCAGTTTCCGCAGATTTGGATTTTGACTTGATTAGCAGAACCGTTGAAAGCTATAATCCAGCAAGAAGAGTGGTGCGTTCCGAGCAGCGGGATGAAGGCACACGAGCGAATGTTCCCCCAGAAGGCGGCAATCAAACAACGGACGCTTCTATTACCAACTACGAAATAGATAGAACCGTGGCGCAAATAAGGAGCAGCCCAGGCAATATCAAGCGAGTTACGGCAACTGTTTTTGTGGATGGCGTTTATGAGCGTGAGCTTAATTCCAACCAAAGAGTTTACAGACCAAGAAACGAAGAAGATATTATGATACTGGAGCGAGCCGTTAAGAATTCCATTGGTTTTTCTTCGGAGCGAAACGATAGCGTTTATGTTGCTTCCATGCAGTTTGACCGCAGCCATTGGGAAGAGGAACGCAGTCAGATGGAGCAAGACAATTTTATGGAATTTTTGGGGAAAATATTTTTGTATGGCACAATAGTTTTGATTGTGATACTGGGCTTTATATTCCTGAGAAAGGTTGCTATCAGCTTGATAGACGCAATGAATCCGCCTGTTCCTCGCTACAAGGAAATTTCCATTGAGTCTGAGTCTGAGGATATTCCAGAGCCTGTTCGCAAACAAAACGAGCTTATAGACAAGCTTGAGGCCTGGGCTACCGCCAACCCTGAAAACGCTGCCAACCTGCTGAAACTATGGCTGGCAGAGGGCGCAGAAATTCAAAGCGTTAGCAGCAAAAAGAAGAAGTAATCAAAATAAATCCAAGCCTCTGCTTCTGGCTTCTTCAATTGGGACTATGGTTTCTTCTTTTCTGCTTAGGGTATTTCGGAGTTTTTGCTGTTTCTCGAGGTTTTCTTGCAAAAATGCGTTTTGTTTTGATTTATTTAAAATGGACTCCGCTGCAAAAACTGCTTTGCCGGCGTCTTGCACGTAAACAACGGGTTGGTTTCCTGCGGGCGCTATTTTTACGGCGGTGTGCAAAGCGGAGGTTGTGGCTCCGCCTATCATAACCGGGATGTTGAGGTTTTCTTTTGAAAGGGCTTCTACAACAAAGCTCATTTCAGCGAGGCTTGGCGTGATAAGCCCCGAAAGGCCGAGCAAATTTGGGGAATGCTCTTTTATTGCTTCAAGAATTTTTTCTGCCGGGCACATAACGCCTATGTCTATTATTTCGTAGTTGTTGCAGGCTAGCACAACAGCTACAATGTTTTTTCCAATGTCGTGCACATCGCCTTTTACGGTGGCAAGCAATACCTTGCCTGCTTTTGCTGATTGGTTTTTGCCTTCAATGTATGGCTGCAATACGGCAACCGCTTTTTTCATTACTCTTGCGCTTTTTACTACTTGCGGCAAAAACATTTTTCCTTCGCCAAAAAGCTCGCCAACTTTATTCATGCCGTTCATCAAAGGTTCTTCTATTACTTTCAGCGGGCTGCCCAACGCTATGCGAGCTTCATCCGCATCGCTTTCTATAAAGGTGTCTATGCCTTTGACCAGAGCGTGAATTAGGCGTTCTTCTATGGGAAGCTCACGCCAAGCTAAGGTATTTGTGCTTGCGATTTCGCTTTTTCGCTCCTTGACGCTTTCTGCATATTGCAAAAGGCGGTCGGTTGCATCGGCTTGGCGGTTGAAAATCAAGTCTTCTATCAAGTCTCTTTCTGCAACAGGAATATCATCGTAAATTGGCAATGCGCCTGCGTTAACAATGCCAAAATCCATTCCAGCTTTTACAGCATGGTATAAAAAGCAGGAGTGCATGCTTTCTCGGATTGCATTATTTCCCTTGAATGCAAAACTCAAATTTGAAATTCCGCCAACTATGTGCGAATATGGCAAATTCGCTTTTATGAATTTGCAGGTTTCTATAAAATCCTTTGCATAGTTTGCGTGTTCTGCAATGCCTGTGCCTATGGAGAGAACATTTGGGTCAAAGAAAATATCGCATGGATTGAAATCTAGTTTTTTGGTTAATAAATCGTATTGCCTTTTGCAAATCTCCACCCTTTTTTCGTAGCTGCTTGCTTGGCCTTCTTCGTCAAAAGCCATGCACACAAGGGCAAAACCCATTCGCTTGACTTCTCTGGCTTTTTTCAAAAACGCTTCTTCGCCTTCTTTTAAACTCAGCGAGTTTACAATGCCTTTCCCAGGGAAACATTCCATTCCGGCAACCAGAACTTCCCAAGTTGAGCTGTCTATCATAATCGGGCATTTTGCCGCTGCCGGCTCGGAAACGTAGAGATTCACAAATTGCCGCATTTTTTCTTTTGAATCCAGCAGGCCATCGTCAACATTTATATCTATAATCTGAGCGCCGTTTTCAATTTGAGCAATGGAAATGCCTATTGCCTGGCTCCAGTTGTTTTCCCTGACCATCTTTGCGAATTTCAGGCTGCCTGCCATGTTGTTTCGCTCGCCTATATTTATAAAATTGCTTTTCTCCGTGATTTCAATTGGTTCCAGTCCGGAGAGTTTGGTTGTTTTTGGCAATGTTGGAATTTTTCTAGGAGCTTTGTTTTGCACTGCTTTTTTCATTGCGGCAATAGTTTCTGGAGTTGTTCCGCAGCAGCCGCCTACTATGTTGAGCCATCCATTTTCGGCGAATTTTTCAATGTGCTTTGCCATGCTTTCTGGCGTTTCGTCGTAGCCGCCGAGCGGATTGGGCAGCCCTGCGTTTGGGTATGCGCTAACAAAGGTGTTTGCGATTCTAGAAAGCTCTGCAATGTGCAAGCCCATATCTTCTGCGCCAAGCGCGCAATTTAATCCAACGCTGAATAAGTCGTAGCCGCAAATTGAGTTCCAAAAAGCTTCCATGGTTTGCCCAGCCAAAAGCCGCCCAGAAGCATCGCTGATTGTTCCCGATACCATAACAGGAACTTTGATGCCTCGTTCTTCTTGTTCAAGCGATGCCGCATAAAGAGCCGCTTTGCAGTTGAGCGTGTCGAATACGGTTTCTACTAAAAGAATATCCGCTCCGCCGTCTAAAAGCCCTTTGATTTGGATTTGGTAAGCATTGGCGAGTTCTCTGAATGTAATTTCTCTGTCTGCGGGGTCTTCTACTTTGCTGGCCATGCCAGCTGCTTTGGATGTGGGACCAATGGAGCCAGCCACAAATCCTTTGCCGCCATTTTTTACAACAGCTCGTTTTGCAATTTCTGCGCCTGCTTTGTTAAATTCATAGTTTCCGCTTGAGTTGAATGTGCAAGTTTCAATTATATCCGCGCCAGCTTTCAGGTATTCGGCGTGAATGCGTTCTATGTCATCGGGGTTGGAAAGCACTAGGGCATCGCCGCCGGTTAAGTTGAATCTTTGGAGCATTGTTCCCATTCCGCCGTCAAGGAGCAGAATGCGTTCTTGGGCAATGGAGAGCAGGGCAGAGTAAGCGGCGGTTGGTTGCATGGGGGGTAATGTAGAAAATGCAAAAATATCTTCAAATCTTAGGCAATTTAAGCTTTGCATACATTGCGTACAAACGCAAAATTATGATTATGGATATGGTTAAAAAAACTTTTGCCTCGTGGAATTCGTTTGTTAATAAGGTGAAAAACCAAAAGAATAAACCGCCTATTAAAGCCGCAGTCGCATAAAAATCGCTTTTCAAAACTTCTGGGATTTCGCCAGCTAAAACATCTCTCAGCATTCCGCCGCCAACAGCGGTAAGCACCGCTAGGCTAACTATGGCAACCCCATTCGCTCCCGCATTTTCTGCATGAATCGCACCGATTGCCGCAAAAGTCCCAAGACCAATGGCATCTGCTATTTGAACAAAAAGCCATTTTGAAACTATTTTTTTCTTGGCAATAATAATGAGAATTGCCGCAGAAATGCAAACTATAAAGTAAACTGGCTGTTGCAAGGCTATGGGCGGATGGCTGCCAAGCAAAGCGTCTCGCATAATGCCGCCGCAGGTTCCCGTTGCAATGGCAAGCGCAATGGCGCCAAACCAATCCAATTCTCGCTGAGCGGCTTTAACAGCTCCGGTTATGGCAAAAGCAAAGGTTCCTAGCAAATCAAGCGAAAGGAGAATCACAGAAGCTCCCCTTTAATTTTGCTCAAAAATTGCAAGGCTTGAATAGGGGTCATTTCATCGGGATTTGCCGCTCTCAATTCCTTTAGCAAAAGCTCTGTATCTTCGTCAACGGGGGGCGGTTCAAAAAAGGATAGCTGCGTTGGTCTGGCTTTGTGCGCATGGTCGCTTGGGTCAATTTTTTCTTTTTCCAAACGGAGCAAAATTCGCTTTGCTCGGCGAACAACGTCGTCTGGAACTCCGGCCATCTCAGCAACGTGAATGCCATAGCTGGAATCGCAAGCGCCTTCCAAAATCTTGCGCAAAAATAGAAGCTTTCCGTTGCTCTCTTTTACCGCTATTTGAAAATTTTTTGCATTATCCAAATTATCTATTAAATTCGTGAGTTCATGGTAATGAGTTGCAAAAATGGTTTTTGCCGTTTTTTCCGGAGTATCGTGCAAAAATTCGGTTATTGCCCACGCAATTGACAAGCCGTCAAATGTGCTTGTGCCTCGCCCTATTTCATCTAAGAGTATTAAGCTTTTGGGCGTGGCGTTTTGCAAAATATTTGCGGTTTCTGTCATTTCTAGCATAAATGTTGAAAGACATCTCGCTAACCTGTCGCTTGCGCCAACTCTTGTGAAAATTTTATCAACAATGCCTATTTCTGCCAAGTCTGCCGGCACAAAAGAACCGATTTGAGCTAACAGCGTGATTAAGGCGGTTTGCCGCAAATATGTGGATTTGCCAGCCATGTTCGGACCGGTTATCAGCATAAAGCGTGTTTCGCTGTTTGAAATGTCTATTTCGTTTGAAATAAATTGAATATCGGGCTGGGCAGAAAGAACGGGATGCCTACCGCCTGTGATTTTAATTCTGTCGCTGCTGTTTATATAAGGCTTTGTTAGCCCATAGCGGCGCGCGGCAAGCGCAAAGGAACTTAGGGAATCAAGCTCCGATATGGCGGAGGCTATTGTTTGCAAATCGGCGCGCCATTCATGCACCCTGTCTCGCAACTGGCAAAACACTTTGTATTCCTTTTCAAAAAGCCTGCTTTCCGCATTCAAAATAAAAGATTCCACTTCTTTCATTTCTGGCGTTATATAACGCTCGCCTGTGGAAAGCGTTTGTTTGCGAATGTACTCGTCTGGAACTTTTTTGTTCCCATGGGTTGAGGTTATTTCTATGTAGTAGCCAAAAACTTTGTTGTAGCCAACTTTTAAAGACGGAATGCCGAGCCTCTCTCTTTCTTTGGTTTCCAAACTTGCAAGCCAGTCTTTTTTTTCTTTGATTTCTTCTCTAAAGTTCTCAATTTCTGCGCTTGCTCCCTCGCGGATTAAATTTCCCTCTCTTATGGTTAGCGGCAGATCGTTTTTTAGCATTGCGCAGATTTCTTGCCCTTTGCCTTTTGCGGCTTGCAGTTTTTCCGCAATCTCGCCGAATTTTTTTTCTTTGAATTTTTGCAGGCGCTCAATTATTTTTTCTGCTTGCAAAAGCGATTTTCCAAGCCCTAGCACATCTCTGGCATTTGCTCTGCCGCTCCCAACTCGCCCCATTGCGCGTTCCATATCCGGAACCGGTTTCAGGGCTTCGCCTATTTCTTCTAGGAGCATTGGATTATTAACCAGTTCTTCCACGCAAAAAAGCCTGCCAGAAATGCTTTCAATAGAAACCAGCGGATGCGAAATCCATTCTCTTAAACACCTTGCTCCCATTGCGGTTTTTGTGAAATCCATAACGGAGAGCAGGGTAGAGTTTGAATCTTCTGGGTGGAGCGGGGCAGTCAGTTCAAGGTTGCGCTGCGTTGCCGGGTCTAGAGCCATGTAGTCGCTCCAGGGGATGGAGTCTATTTTTATTATGTGGCTAAGTCCGGATTTTTTTTGCTCCAAGAGGTAGAATAGGAGCGCGCCCGAGGCGGATATCAAGTCTTGGGACATGGAGCATGGAACATGAGACATGATTTTAAAATGTTTTTCTAAAACGTTTTTGCAAAAATCTATTTCAAATTGCTGCTGCGGAATTTCCGTTAGCATTATTTTGTTTATGCGCAGGGTATTTTGAATGTTTGCAGGGATTTCTGCCCCGCTTTGCACAAGAATTTCTTTTGGGCTTCGCCTTTCAATTTCACTTTCCACATTTGCTATTGCAGATTCGCCAACGGCAAAGTAGCCTGTGCTTATATCTGCTATGGCTAGCGTTGCTCCGTTTTTAGAGCACAAAAATGAGCAAATATAAGACGATTGCTTTGCATCCAAATTATTTTCGGAGAAACTTGTTCCGGCAGAAATCACTTCTACAACGTCTCTTTTAACAATGCCTTTTGCAAGTTTAGGGTCTTCCATTTGTTCGCAAACGGCAACTCTGTAGCCTGCATCAAGCATTTTTGGAATGTATCGCTCTGCGGCGTGGTGTGGAAACCCGCAAAGCGGCGATTCTTTTGCCGCGCCATTGTTGCGGCTGGTGAGCGTTATGCTTAAAACCTTGGAAGCTATAATTGCATCATCATCAAAGAGTTCGTAAAAATCGCCCATCCTGAAAAACAAAATGCAACCCGGATGCGCCGCTTTTATTTGACTGTATTGTTTCATCAGGGGGGTCATTTCATCCCTCCTCTAATGGTATTTCCAGTTGCTCGGTTGTTTCTTGCGCTGGGGCTGGTTCGGGGATTTGTTTTTGCAATGGGTATTGCGGAATCAAAAATTCGCTGTTCAAAATATCGCTGAATTCCGTTAGGCGGGGCAGGTCGTCTGGGATGCGGTTTATGCCAAAGTATTTTAAAAATTCTTGCGTGGTTATGTATGTGTAGGGATTGCCAACGGTATCTGCACGCTGCCCCAGAGCTATGAATTTTTTATCCAAAAGGCTACCCAAAGGACCGTCGCATGAAACTCCGCGAATATCTTCTATGCCAGCTTTTGTTATGGGCTGTTTGTAAGCGATAATTGCAAGGGTTTCCAAAGCGGCAAAAGAAAGGCGGCGAGGGTTATTATCTGGAAAAAGCTTGCGGATATAGGAATAATATATGTTCTTAGTTCTAAAGCGATAACCTCCTGCCATTTCTGCAATTTCAAAAGGAGATTTTATTTTTGCCAGCTGTTCATTTGCATGCCTAATGGCGCTTGAAACTTGAGCCTGGTCTAAAAAATCTCCCAGCACTTCTTTTAATTTTTTCAGATTCACAATCTCTGTTGAGGCAAAAACCAAAGCCTGTATTATGCAAGAAAGCTCCTCCACGCTCTCAATAGGCGGAAGATCTGTCATTTGCTGAGTTTCGTTTTCTGTATTCTCAGTTTCCAATTTTGAATTCTCCATTCTGCAGCCACAAGTCCATCAAAACCAATGCAGCCATGCTCTCAACTATTACCGGTGCGCGGACTGCTACGCAGGGGTCGTGGCGGCCTTTTATTGAGATTTCGCCTATTTCGCCGTTTTTATTTTTTGCTTTTTGCAACTTTGAAATTGAGGGAGTTGGCTTAAAGGCTATTTTGCAAAAAATATCCTCGCCGCTTGTTATGCCGCCATAAACTCCGCCTGCATGGTTTTCGCCTAATTTGTTGTGTTCGCTGCCCAGCATTTTTGCGGCATTGAAACCTGCGCCTATTTCAAAGCCCTTTGCAGCGGGAATGCTCATCATAGCCATTGCAAGCAATGCCTCGGCGCGGTCAAAAACAGGTTCGCCCAAATTTTTAGGCGGATTTTTTATTGTCAAACTAATAACGCCGCCAACGCTGTCGCCATTTTTACGAGCGTTCTCAATATTTCCCATTTCGCTTATCTTTGCTGTAAATTCTGTGCCGCATTTTTCGTTTAAAAATTTTCTGGCTATTGAACCGGCGGCTACTCTTGCTATGGTTTCTCTGGCAGAGCTTCTGCCGCCGCCGCGATAGTCTCTAAAGCCGTATTTGGAATCGTAAGCTTCGTCTGCGTGGCCGGGTCTGTACCAGTCTTTTATGTGGTCGTAATCTGAGCTGTGATGGTCGGTATTTTCTACGATTAGGGATATTGGAGCACCAGTTGTTTTGCCTTCAAAAACGCCGCTCAGAATTTTAACTGCATCGCTTTCTTTGCGTTGCGTAGTCAAGATGCTTTGGCCCGGGCGGCGGCGGTCTAAAAATGTTTGGATGTATTCTTCGCTAATTTCCAATCCTGCTGGGCAGCCATCTACAACTGCTCCAATGGCTTTTCCGTGCGATTCGCCCCAAGAGCCAAGCTTAAACAGTTTTCCGAAGACATTGCTCATTTATAGCCCTAATCAAAATGCGCCGCCAAATTCTATTGTATGATACCTGTTTTCTTTTTGCCCGGTTCTTGTGCCCATTTCTTCGGCATAAGTGGTGTATCTAATTCCCCATATCGAAAATTTCAAAGCTGTAGTTGCTGACCAATAGCCTCCTTCAAAGCCTCCGCCAGCAGAAACGCGCAATAAATCGTTGCCACCGCCAAAATCATTGCCTATCTTGTAACCAGTGTATATGCCAATCAAACTGCCAACAAAAAATGGACCAACTTCGTAAGATTTCAGATAATTGCGGCCTATAAGATAACCTACTCCGCCACCAACCAAACCGCCTGCAATGCCAAACAGGGTTTGCTGCCAAAATGGCATATCTTTGGTTGGAGAAGGCACAAGCACTTGGTCAAGCTCGGCGCCGAAATTC
>WRMM01000052.1 GCA_009777135.1 Candidatus Fibrimonadales bacterium | reverse complement strand
TGATAATACCAAGGCAATTGGCTTTTTTCCGTTTCTGTTGCGATGTAATATTTATACGCTCCTATGGCGCCGGTCACAAGCAAAGGGTTAACTGCCGTTCCAGTGAGCAGTGCCATTCTGTGGGCAACCAGCTCGCTTGTTTCAAAATGCTCCTTTGTATCTTGATTTTTCAACTGTTCTTGTCCTTCTTGCGCAAAAATGGAAACCGACAGAGCAAATAAAATCGCAGCTAGAAGTCTTGTCATAGAGAAAATATAGTAATCATTATTTTTCTAAATTCTTTTAACTATGAGTCATGGAAAAAATAGCGTTGGAAGAATAATAGTTTTTATTATGCTGGGTTTGATATTCGGCGGGATTTTGGGTGAGAGCCTTGGCTGGCTCTTTGGGCATTTCGGCACGCTTATGAATGCGGGCGGCGAAGACAACATCGTGCGCAATTTCTTTTTGAAGGCGTGGGAGCTAAAGCTAGGCTATACGGAAGATGGCGACCCGCTGATGCTGGATTTGTATATGCTGAAATTTGATTTAGGCCTCACGCTGAGGCTAAATATAGTGAGCATTATAGGCGTAGTAGCTGCTCTGTATATGATGAAATGGTCTGGGAACAGGTGATTGCATGAACTTGAGCGAGGTTAGGAAGGAGATTGAGAGCGAGTCTGCGGTTGCGGTTTTGGAGAGGGTTTTTGAGAGAATTGAAGAAACTAAGGAATTTAATGCTTATATAACGGTTTGCAGGGAAAGAGCCTTGGAGCATGCACAGGCGGCAGACAAACGGCGCGAAAATGGGAAAAGCCTTTCTATTTTGGATGGCGTTCCTATTGCGGTTAAAGATAATATGTGCATAGAAGGCGTAAAAACTACCTGCGCTTCTAAAATTTTGGAAAATTTTGTTTCTCCATATACGGCAACGGCAGTGGAAAAGCTGGAAGCTGCTGGGGCTGTTATTGTTGGCAAAACGAATATGGATGAGTTTGCGATGGGCGCATCCAATGAAAATTCTTATTTTGGGCGCGTTATAAACCCTGTGGCAAAAGACCGCGTTCCAGGCGGTTCTTCTGGCGGGAGCGCAGTTGCGGTTGCAAGCAAAACCGTAGCTTTGGCTCTTGGCTCTGATACCGGCGGCTCTATTCGCATACCTGCCGCATGCACAGGCACAGTTGGAATTAAACCCACTTATGGCAGAGTCTCGCGCTATGGCGTGGTTGCTTATGCCAGCAGCTTGGACCAGGTTGGAGCGCTCTCAAACAATGTAAAAGATTTGGCTTCTGTTTTGGATTTTATGTGCGGCCAAGACCCTAAAGACAACACGAGCAGTTCGCTGCCCGCCGCAAATTTTGGCGAGCATTTGGGCAAAGATATCAAAGGCAAAATTATCGGTTTGCCAAAAGAATATTATGCTGAGGGTTTAGACCCAAAATGCAAAGAAGTTATAGAAACTGCTTTGGCAAAGCTTGAAAAGGAAGGGGCTTTGCTAAAGGAAATCTCGCTCCCTTCAATTCGCTATGCTTTTGAAAGCTACTGCATAATTGCAAACGCTGAGGCTTCTAGCAATCTTTCGCGTTTTGACGGCATTTGCTATACGCGTCGCAGCAAAGAGGCTAAAAATTTAACGGATATATATTCAATGTCTAGGGGCGAGGGTTTTGGCAGCGAGGCAAAGCTTCGCATTTTGCTTGGAAATTATGTTTTGAGCGGCGATTTTTTTAATGATTATTATGTGCAGGCGCAAAAAGTTCGCCGCATGATAGCAGAAGATTTTAGCAAAGCTTTTTCCGTTTGCGATATAATTGCAAGCCCTGCGATGCCGGGGCTTCCTAAGCCGCTTGGCATAAGCGAGAGCGACCATTTGAGCATGGTGCTCTCAGACCTTTACGCTGTGGGCGTTAATTTGGCAGGTTTGCCGGCATTGGTTCAGCCCTGCGGCAAACTGGATGGCCTTCCTGTTGGTTTGCAGTGGATTGGAAAATCATTTGAAGAATCGGAATTGCTAGGCGTTGCGGATGCGGCGGAACGTATTTTTTGAAACGTTTCCAAAACCTTTTTGTTTTGCATAATAATCTTATTCAAAGCGCTTTTGCTCAACCCCCATACCTTAGCCGCCTCGCTCAAATCACCGCTAAAAGCTTTTATTCTATCCAAAATATCCGCAATAAACTCAGGATAAAACTTATTGTCTTCAGAAATTTTTCCATTGCTGCCAGGAAACGCAAAGGGGATTTGCAAGGCAGGTTCTTCCCTAACCTGCAAAGCAATCTTCAACCGCAATTTCTTCAAAGCCAGCAATTTATTAACATGGGAACTCCTATCATCGCAAGCATAAGATTCCAAATCAATTATTAATTTTTCATTATTAATTATTAATTTTATTTTAACGCCAGAACTAGTCTTATTCCTATGCTGCCCACCTGGTCCAGCGCCTTTGTATGCGGATGTTTCGCAGAGTTTCAGGAGGTCTGCATCGGATAGCTGGAGCAGGGAGTTACGGGACATGGGTTGTAATTTACTAAATTATAGCCATGCAAACATTTTACCTAAAGCCCCTATGGAATAAAACCGTCTCGGTTTCGGTGGGGGCCTCTGTTGAGGTTTGCGAAAATTTTATTGCTATTGATTTTGCGGTAAAAGAACCTGTTAAGTGTTTTTGCCAGAGCAAAGAGCAAGATGGCGAGGCCGTTTGGGAAGACTCTTGCGTGGAAGTTTTTTTGGAAATGCTAAATGCTGGCGGATATGCGAACTTTGAGTTTAATTCAAAAGGCGTGTGCTATGCGGCGCGGGGCAAAGACAGGCAAAACAGAACGGAGCTTTCAAAAAGCGAATATGCTGCAATAACAAGAAAACCAAGCAGAATAACCACAGAAAATGACTTTTACAGATGGACGCTCTCCGTGCAAATCCCCATTGCTTTATTGGGAGCGGGCGGAAACGCATCCCAAATTGAAGGCAATCTATGCAAATGCGCAGACCTTGCAGCCGAGCCTCACTACCTTGCCGCATTTCCCATAAATACCAAAACGCCAGACTTTCACAGACCGGAATTTTTTCAAAGTTTGGGTAAAAAAATAGTCGAAAATGATGCTATTAGGTTAAGAGATTTTTTATAGGATGCTGATTTATTTGCTTGGGACAAGGGACATGGGACAAGCGATATGCAAATCTACGTTATTTGGGATATGATTTTTAAATAATCATGTCCCATGTCCCAGTCAATGCAACTCCACATGTCGCTTGTTCCATGCTCCAGAACATTAAGTTTGACTTAATTATATTTACTATATTCTAATCGTATTATGCGTAAATCTACATTCATAGGTTTAGATTCAATGGAAAAATTTGGCTGGGAAAAACGCCCCGGGCAAATTTGCCAGTTTTGCAGCAATAACTGCAGCAGAACCATAGTGGTTTTCAGCGATGGCAGAACGCACATCACTGGCAACCGCTGCGAAAGAGGCGAAGTTATCGCAAGCTCAAACGACTCCGAAACAAAAAAAACAGTCGCCGAAATAAACCGCAGAATAAATTCCGTCCCAGACATAATAAAAAAAGCCAACCAGCTTCTAGTCAAAGATTACAACCCAAAAATCAACTCCCAACACCCAACACCCAACACCCAACTCCCAACTCCCAACTCCCAACTCTCAACTCCCAACTCTCAACTCTCAACTCTCAACTCTCAACTCAAAAAGAAAATAGGCATTCCCAGAGCTTTGGAGTTTTTTGCTTCTTTGCCGTATTGGAAGGCGTTTTTTGTTTCGCTTGGATTTGAGGCGGTGGTTTCTAGGCAGAGCGATTATAATTTGTTTGAAGAAGGCTTGCGCTCGGTTCCCAGCGACACGGTTTGCTTCCCTGCGAAATTGATGCACGGGCATGTTATAGACTTGATTAAAAAAAAGGTGGACAGAATATTTTTGCCCGTTATGATTGGAGTTCCAACCGACCATAAAAATTTCAAGGCAACGGCAGTTTGCCCTGTTGTGCAAGGCACGCCTGCAGTGGTTAGAAATATAGACGACCCAGAGGGAAAACACGGCATTCCAGTGGATCAGCCTACATTCCACTGGTACAACGAAGATTTGCGAAGAAGCCAATGCATTGACTGGTTTCACAAAAATTGGAACATACCGAAAAAAATTATTGACGCGGCAGTTAACGAAGGCGAAATCGCTCTGCAAAAATACAACGAAGAATTGCAAAGCGAAGGGCAGCGGGTTTTAGACGATGTTCGGGCAAGGGGCGAATTTGCGGTTGTGGTTGCCGGCAGGCCATATCACCTTGACCCTCTGGTAAATCATTTGGTGGCAAATCATTTTACCCAAATGGGAATACCCGTTCTGCCTTTAGAAGCTTTGCCTGGCGTATATGACCAAGAAATTCCTCCAAACACAAGAATGGAAGCCCTGAATTCTTTTCACATGAGAATGCTCGGCGCAACGCTTTTGGCAACAAAAGACCCAAGCATAGAACTGGTGCAAATAGTAAGCTTTGGCTGCGGGCACGATGCAATTCTCTCCGATGAGATGATGCGAATTTTGCATGAGCGCTCAGAAAAAGAATTGCTTATGCTGAAGCTGGATGAGGGCGATGTGCGGGGGCCGGTGAGCATCCGCATCAAAAGTTTTATTGAAACGGTAAAGGTGCGGCGTTCATTCAATGTTGAAAAAGCAAGGATTATTCAGCCTCTTTTCTCAGTGCCTTATACAAAGGCAGATCGCAAAAAGCGCATTGTGCTAATTCCGAATTTAAGCCCCGCTTTCAGCCTTTTGTGCGCAAAGGTTATGGAGCGGCAAGGTTTTAGAACCGAGGTTTTGCCCTTGGCAAACAAGCGCGCTTTTGAGCTTGGCAAAAAATATGTGCATAATGATATTTGCTTTCCTGCGCAGGTGAATATAGGCGAGTGTTTGCATTGGCTTGAGCAGCATCCGGAAATTAGCCAAGATGAGGTTTGCATGGGCCTTGCAAAGAACTGCGAAAATTGCCGGGCAGGCCAATACGCCGTTGTATGCCGCAAAGCCTTGGACGAGGCAGGTTACCCCGATATTCCCATTTTAACGACAGGAACAGACACCAAGGATATGCACCCAGGTTTTAATGCGGGCGTAGATTTTCGCATTCACATGCTATGGGGCATGGCGATTATGGACGGCATAGAGATAATGATGCGCACCATTCGTCCCTACGAAAAAAATCATGGCGAGGCTTTGAGGGTTTATAATTACTGGATTAAAGAAACCATGATAGAAGCGGCGGGCAATATTCGCGGCGCTTTGAAAAAATTTGAGCAGGCAGTTGAGGCATTCAACAATATAGAAGCCGATATGTCTGTTCGCAAACCCAGAGTTGCCGTGCTGGGCGAGATTTTGATGAAATATCATCCAAGTTCAAACGGTTTTGTTGAAGAGTATCTGTTTGAAAACGGCATGGAAGTGATACAGCCAGGCATGCTGGATTTTTTCAGGGTTGGCGAGCTTGTTAGAATGGAAAAGGTGAAACGCGGTTTTATAGCAAATCCGTTTGTGAACTGGATAGTAGGCAAAATCTCTTCAAAACTTTTTTCGCAGGCTGCAAATACTGTTGAAAAGAAGTTTAAGAAATTCAAATTTTACGAGCACCATGCAACATGCTACGAAATGGCAGATTTAATAGAAAAAAACGGAATGCTAGACAGAACTTACATAACAGGAGAGGGTTGGCTTATTCCAGGCGAAATCCTCTCTTTGGCGGCGCATGGCGTTAACAGCTTTGTAATAGTTCAGCCTTTTGCCTGCCTTGCAAACCACATTTCTGGCCGTGGCTTGACCAAAGCGGTAAAAAACGAATTCCCGCACATTCAAGTTCTAAGCTTGGATTACGATCCGGATACCAGTTTTGCCAATATTGAAAATCGTTTGCAAATGCTCATTATAAACGCAAAAGAGCTAGAGGAGAGGAATCGGCAAACAAGCTGCTGATATTTTCATATTGCGTATCACTCCTCTTCTGGTAGCTCCGCATTGTGATAAACGTCTTGCACATCATCGTGGTCGTCTAGTTTGTCAATCATTTTCATTAATTTTTGAGCGTCTTCGCCTTCTAGTTTAACGGTGTTTTCTGGGATGTATGTTAGCTCGGCGGAGAGCATTTCTATGTTTGCGTTTTCAAGGGCTTTGGTCACCGCTTCAAAAGATTCGGGGGAAGTTTCTATTTCGTGAACATCGTCTTGAGTGCTCATATCGGTTGCGCCTGCTTCCAGAATTAAATCCATAATTTTGTCTTCGGGATGAGCAACGGCATCTACAATTACAATGCCTTTGTGCTTGAATGTCCAAGAAACAGAACCTTGCTCGCCCATGTTTCCGCCATTCTTGTTGAAAATATTTCGCACATCCGCAACGGAGCGAGTGCGGTTATCGGTTAGGCATTGCACCAGAATTGCGCAGCCTGCTGGACCATAACCCTCATACATAGGCTCTTCCATGTTTGCGCCGGAATTTCCGCCCACGCCCTTTGCTATTGCGCTTTCAATGTTTTTTGTAGGCAGGCTTTGCCCCTTGGCTTTTAGTATTGCGGCTCTGAGGCGAGGGTTGGCGTCTGGGCTTCCGCCGCCCAGTTTTGCTGCAACGGAAATTTCTTTTATAAGTTTATTCCACGCCTTGGCTTTGCCAAAATCGGTTTTGGCTTTTTTGCGTTTAATATTTGCCCACTTTGAATGCCCTGCCATATTTGCTCCTTTTAACCTTGCATGTGCGAATATTCGTCCGAGTCAATTGTCTCTTGATTGCGGAAAATTAAAACCACTATGGCAAGGCCTATGCAAGCCTCGGCTGCCGCAACGGCTATAACAAAAATCGGCGTTATTTGCCCAGCCACGCTTTGGAGCGCAGGCAGGGTTTTTGAAAATCCAATAAAACTCAAATTTGCAGCATTTATTGCAAGCTCCAGTCCCAAGAAAGCGAAAAATATATTCCTTTTAGAAATAATCGTGGCAATGCCAAGGCAAAAAAGCACGGCAGCCAAAATTTGAATGTAAAACGGAGAAAACATAGAGCCAAAAATAGAAAATTAAATCAGCCAGCCAATCAATCCAAAAATCATTGAAATTTTAATCATATTCTGCGACCATCGCCATTTTTTCAGCAGGGCAAAAATCACGGATAAAAGCAGGCAGGGCAAAACGCCCAAAAGCACCATCTGCTTAAACAGAGCAAGCATGGCTAGGCATTTAAGCTCGCATATAACAACAAGCGTCAAAGAAAGATTCACGCCAAGCAGCGCAGGGAAAGTTTTTAAGCCCAGAGCCTTGTCCCCTTCCATATCTTCTATATCTTTTGTTATCTCTCTGGCAAAAGTCAGCATAAAGGCAAAAAACAGCAGATGCAAAAGCTCCGGCAGAAGAAGCTTGAATTTCAGCATGGGAATAATTATAGGCGTTGTGGTTAGCAATGCTACCGCAAAATTTCCAATCAATGGCAATCCTTTCAAAAATTTGTTGTACGCAAAGCAAAGCAAGCCAACTGTGGCAAACAGCAATGCAAATTCAAAGCCAGAAATAAAGCCAAAAACTATTGCCCCAAAAAAACAGGCAAACGATGCAATATAAGCTGCTTTCAAACTAATTTTGCCGCTTGGCAAAGGGCGGTTCGGGCGATTAATCTTATCTATTTCAAAATCTATAATATCATTGTGCGCATTGGCAAAAGCCACCAAAAAAAAACACCCCAAGCGAAAGCAAAGCAACATCGCTGTTATTCAAAGCGAAAATATTTTTCACTGCAAAAAAAGAATAAACGCAAACCCCAGCCGCAAACAAAGCATTCCAAACTCTATGCAATAAAAGGAACGCTGATATTGATACTAGTTGAGAGTTGAGAGTTGAGAGTTGAGAGTTATTTTTAACTTGCATGCTTACTTCCAAAATTTAAAACAACAAAAATACAAATACAACAATATATGCTTTCTCAACTCTCAACTCTCCACTCTCAACTCTCAACTAAACATTTCGCTTTAAAACGTTAAAACTCCTTTGTCAAAATTGAGATTGGGTTTTTTCCTATTGTGGAATCTAGGCGGCTGATTAGAGATACTTCGGTGGATATTTTTGGCCTGATGGAAAAAAGCAAAAGTCCGTGGTGGCTTAAAATTGTGAGGCCGCGGCCAGTGTGGTCTTCTATTCCAAGCGGAATGGTCTCTCCTTCAACTGCGCTTTGCCGTCTGATGCGTTCCAGAACTCTACGCTTGGTTAAAAGACCGCCAAAATCCTTTACGGATATTCCGTATGAATCTTTATTCATTATCAAACGCACATTTATTTCCTTGTCTTGCGGAATGTTTATATTTGCATAGTCTATTATATCGTGAATGTCATGGTCTTTTTTGTCTCGGACATAAGCAGTTATGCCTAAAACCCCGTAAGCAATTGCATTTGTTACCAGTTCATGGCAATTTATTATGAATGTATTTTTTGCTGAGCATTGAATTTTGTCTATAAAATCTGCAAATGTATTTTCTATTAGCCTTAACATGCTGATATTGCCGGAAATAGAATAGCTTTTGTCAAAAATGTTTTTTTGCACGCCAAAAAAGGAATTCAAATCAAAATCTTTTTTCAAAAAGCATTTTAAAATTCCAAGCAGTATATCTTCGTTTAATTTATCAATATGTATAATGTCGCATATATTGTATTTGATTGCAAAATCAAAGTAGTTTTCTTTTCCGTTTGGAACAATGACAATCCTGTTTGTTTTCAAATTTATTTTGTTCATCAAATCTTGCATATCATGCTCATCGTCTTTCTCAACAGAAACAAAAAACAGATTGCTGCTGTCTGGTTCAAAGCCGTTTAGCTTCAGGCTTATATCTTGCGGGAGCAGGTTTTGCTTGCTTAGATTTTCGTATAAAAGCTGTATTTTTTCTTGAAGGGCAGGCGAGCACAATTCGGGAATTATGTTGCAAAAATTTTTCATTTTTCAAGTTCCAGATATTTAGAAAGTGAATTTTGCCATTCATTAATATTTACATCAAAATGTTTTTTTATTTTTGTTTTGTCCAAAGCAGACCATGAGGGTCGTTTTGCGGGGCTTTTCCATTCGGTGCTTGAAACGGGCAAAACAGGAATTTCCCGTTCAAGGAGTTTTTTTTGCAGGGCTTGTTTTTGAATTTCCTTTGCAAAATCGTACCAGCTTGCGATGCCTTCGCCTGTGAAGTGATAAATGCCAGGATGTTTTGGGTTTTCTGCTATTTTGAGGATTGCCTCTGCTAGGTCGCAGGTCCAGGTTGGGTTTCCGAGCTGGTCGCTTACAACGGAAATCTGCTCTTTTGTTCGCATTAAATTCAGCATGGTTTTGACAAAATTTTTTCCATGAAAGCCATAGAGCCAGGCGGTGCGAACTATCCAGTGACTGGGATTTGTTTTTGCCAAGCTAGCTTCGCCTTCTGCCTTTGCCCTGCCATATTCGTTTATAGGGTTTATGGGTTCATCTTCTGTCAGCGGGTTTGGGGCATTGCCGTTTAGAACATAATCCGTTGAAATGTGTATCACACCAATTCCGGCTTTTGCGGAGCATTTGCCAAGAACTTCTGGCCCAAGGGTGTTTAGTTTGCGGTTTAGTTCAATTTCCGTTTCTGCGTTGTCAACGGCGGTATAAGCGGCGCAGTTTATTATAATATTGGGTTTATTTGCGGAAATATAGCCAGAAACGGCGGTTTCATCTGTTATGTCAACTTCTATATCGCTTTCGCAAACTTCAAAAGAATTTCTCGCTAAGGCATACAAATCCTGCCCAAGCATCCCTTTAGAGCCTGTTATCCAAAATTTCATTGTGTTACTAATATAGAAAATGCTGATTTACTCGCTTTGGGTTTGGGGTATGGGGTATAGGGTATGGGGAATTTCATAAAAAATGGCTTAAATTCGCTAAAAAGGGCATGTTTTTGCATTGCCCATACCCTATACCCCATACCCCAAACCCAAACATTGAATTAAGCAACGTTTACTATATTTCACAAATGAAAGTATCATTGCTTCAAATGGATTCCAGAACGGATAAGAATGCCAATAT
>WRMM01000051.1 GCA_009777135.1 Candidatus Fibrimonadales bacterium | reverse complement strand
TATTACCATTCTATGTACAAATATGATAAGCAAGTGAAAAAATATCAGAATTTTGCAAAAGTAAATTTTGATATTGTAAAATATGAAACGGATATGAACAACTTTCAGGTTGATATTCATAACGTAACAGAATTTCAAAGGTTCTATGGAGGTTCTGAAAGAGAAAATTATTGCAAAGCTATTTATGGGTCTCAAATAAATATTGAGAGATGCACTCCTTTTAATGGCTCTTCCTTTTACATTCAAAATCAAAGACCCTATCACGACCCCTCGGCATTTCACAGAGTTATTGCAAACGAAAATTTTGTGCTTGGCTGGCTTGATGCAGAACCGAACGAGAATGCTGTAGGTCATATAAACTCTGGAAATTATGATGCAATGCTTGGAGAATCGGAAAGTCAGAAAAAATATATCTCCAT
The DNA here is from genome assembly GCA_009777135.1 of Candidatus Fibrimonadales bacterium. GTDB lineage: Bacteria > Fibrobacterota > Fibrobacteria > Fibrobacterales > Fibrobacteraceae > Fibrimonas. The sequence continues at coordinate 9,640 of WRMM01000051.1, read as the reverse complement.
GCGCAAAAAAGCAAATGATTTGGCAGACAGGCAAGCCATCTTTTTAGGAGCTATAATTTTAAACCACATAGTTTCCGCCGTTGACGCAGCCCTCTCCGCAAAAGCGCACAACAACACTTTATACGAAGAAAAAATTTCTTTCCTAGACAAAATCCGTTTGGGAAGCGATTTGAATTTAAGCGAAGATTTTAGAGTCGGATTAGGATTGCAATATTACTTTTAGTGGAGAGTTGAGAGTTGAGAGTTGAGAGTTATGCAAATATAAAAGCTATGCTTTTAAAACATCGCTATGTTAAAAAAACTAAATTTTGCAATGTGAAACTCTCAACTCTCAACTCTCAACTCTCAACTCTTTGCATTTTAATCCTAAGCACCCTATCCCTCGCTCAGACTGTTATTTCTGTGGACGAAAATTTGTCTCGCAATAAGGATAAAAGTTTGGCGGTGGCGGTGGCAAGTTCTGTTGCGTTGCCAGGAGCTGGGCATTATTATTTGGGAGAAAAATCAAAAGCTAAGGTTTTTTTTTGGACAGATGCTGCATTATGGTTTGCAGCTGGCGCAACGTGGCTTTATGGCGATGGCCAGTTGGAAAATGCAAGAGGCTATGCAGTTAAACATGCCGGCGCAGAAGGGGCGCCCAAAGATTTAAAATTTTTAAGCATTGTGGGAGACTACAGGAGCAGAGGCGGTTCTCTTTACCAAAATTCAAACCCTGATAGCAAAGAAGATTACAATCAGGCTATGATTAGAGCTGGATATGAGATTGATTACGAATATCCTTTTGAATATGGCTATATCTGGGATTGGGGGTCAAGCGATAACCCAGAAACCACAGCGAGAATTAAAGAATACAACGAAATGCTGAAACGCCATCGCATTTCAAAAATAGCTTTTCAAGTTTCGCTGGGAGCCATGGCTCTGAACCGAGTTTGGGCAGCTTTAGATGCGTTGCAAATTCATAGGCAAACATCGGCAAATTTTTCTCACTTGCAAATTACGCCTTTTGCAACACCTAAACAATCCGGCTTTTTTGTTCATTATGAATTCTGAGCTGCTTTCCGTGCGCAATTTGTCCGTAGCTTTCAACGATGTTCAAGTTACAGACAAGGTTTGCTTTGATATTTCCTGCGGAGAAATTTTTGCTCTTATGGGAGAGTCCGGCTGCGGAAAAAGCGTATCTGCTATGGCAATTCCAAGGTTGCTCCCGCACCCAAGCGCAAAAATTGTTTGCGGAGAAATAATTTTAGAAGGCAAAAATCTTTTGGAATTGTCTTCAAAAGACATGTATGAAATTAGAGGAAAAAAAATAGGCTGCGTTTTTCAGGAACCTATGCAGGCTTTAAATCCCGTTGTGAGCATTGGAACCCAGCTCTTGGAAGCAGTTCGCTTTATGCCAAAAGAAAACCGGTTAAAAAGAATAAAAGAGCTTCTGGCAAAAGCTCAATTCAAAGACCCCGAGCGAATTTTAAAAAGCTATCCGCACGAAATGAGCGGAGGAATGCTGCAAAGAATTGTAATCTGCATAGCGCTTGCCCCAAAACCATCGCTAGTCATTGCAGACGAGCCAACCACCGCGTTAGACGCAAACATTCAAACTGCGGTAATGGACATACTGAAAGATATGTGCAAAAGCGAAAACGCATCAATGCTCCTGATAACGCACAACGCCCACTTAGCCGCAAAATACGCAGACCGAATTGCAGTAATGTACGCAGGCCAAATTGCTGAAATCGGCAAAACAAGCGATGTTTTCAACACTCCAAAACACCCCTACACAAAAGCCCTGCTAAAAGTAGTCCCCTCAAAAGGCAAAACCCTGTCTGACTTAAAACCCATCCCAGGATCCGTGCTAAGCCCAAAAGACTTTGACAATGGATGCAGATTCCGATTTCGCTGTGAGTTTGCAAAAGAAGAATGCAAAGAATTGAGAATTGAGAATGGAGAATTGAGAATAAATGACAAAAAGCATTGGAGTTCTTGCATTTTATGATTCTCAATGTTCAAAATCTCTCCGTGACATTCCGCTCAAAAAGCGGAATAGTTCATGCGTTGAAAAATATATGTTTTTCGCTTGGCAAAGGCGAGGTTTTGGCGCTTGCCGGAGAATCTGGGAGCGGAAAGAGCACTATTGCAAACGCCTTGGTTGGGCTTGTTCCCTGGGAAAAAGGCGGTGCTTATGAACTTTTTGGCGAGAAAATAAATCCTTATCAAAAAAAATCATTTTCCATTGTTCGCAGCAAAATGCAAATGGCTTTTCAAGACCCTTATTCCTCGCTTAACCCAAGAAATACCGTTATGGAAATTGTTGCCGCTCCACTGCTTGCGCAGGGAATTTCAAAAAACGAGGCAACCGCAAAGGCAAAAAAAATGCTTGATTTGGTAGGGCTTTCAAATGCTGATACCCAAAAATTTCCTCATGCGTTTTCTGGAGGGCAAAGGCAGCGCATTGGCTTGGCTCGTGCTTTGGTTCTAGAGCCAAAAATTTTAATTTGCGATGAAATAACCTCTGCTCTTGATGTTAGCGTGCAAGCTCAAATTCTGCACTTAATAAATGACTTGCGAAGCGAACTGGAACTTTCGCTTATTTTTATCTCGCACGACATTGATGTAATGGAGATAATTGCAAGCAGAGTTTTGAGGTTGAAGAATGGAGAAATTTCATAATCCTCCGCAAAAAAAATGGGCGGTTTTATAGTTATTTTGCTTTTGTGGACGGGATACCTTGACATTGTGGCTTTATATTTCTATATTTGTTCAGCAGATATAACTTGCGGAGTGTAGCTCAGTCTGGTAGAGCGTCAGTTTTGGGAACTGAAAGTCGTCGGTTCGAATCCGGCTACTCCGATAAAACGCTATCTATTATTCCTATTCTAAGATAGCCAATTGAATCTAAGCTGTCTATTCTGTAATTCAATTTTAATGCGCCATCTTCATAGCATTCCTTGGCTTCTATGAGATTATCTGCCAAGTACAAGGCATCGCACTTTGCGTAATGTTCATGAGTTTCCTCTTTGGATGTTTTAAATAAATACCAGCCGCCTCCAATCAGCAAAGCCAAAACCAGCAAAAAGATTATATCGCCCTTGCCCATGAATTTGGATTGGCTTTTGCCGTCTTCATCCTTTTTTAAGAAACTTATCAGCATAACTCCTTCCGCATCTGTTTATAATCCGCCAAATATGTTCTTGCTTTTTCTGCTACTGCCTCTGGGGTGTAGCCAAATTCTTTCTCTAAAACAGCCAGAGGTGCAGACTTGCCAAATCTGGTTAAGCCCCAAGAACCGCCTAAGGGACCAACCACCGGTGCAAGCACGGAAGGCAAACCGCTAGAAACCGCAAAAGCCGGAGACCAGCGAGGAATCAATGCTTCGCGTTCATGCTGCGGCAAATCCATAAAGAGCCTCGTGCTCATAACGCTAACCACGCGCACGGAAATTTTTTCTTTGCGTAAAATTTCTGCGGCTTGGCAGCATAGATAAACATCGGAGCCATTGGCTGCGAACGTTAAATCTGGTTTTTCTGCATTCTGCACAATGTAGCCTGCAGCGCTTGCCTTTGAGTGCGGATTTTCAAGTGGAGGCATTACCTGTCTAGAAAGTATGAGGGTTGTTGGGCTGTTGCCATTTGCCATGGCCATTTCCCAAGCCAGCGTTGTTTCGTTTGTGTCTGCGGGGCGGAGAACCAGCATTGCAGGCTTGCCGCTTGGCAATGTCAAGCTTTCAAGCAGGCGAACTTGCGCTTCTTGCTCAACAGGCTCGTGAGTGGGGCCGTCTTCGCCAACTCTGAAGCTATCGTGGGTGAATAAAAATTTCACAGGCAAAGCCATTAGCGATGCAAGCCTTAAAATTGGCTTCATATAATCGCTGAACACAAAGAATGTTGCGCAGGTAGCCGTGAATTCTCCATGCAGAACAATTCCGCAGACTGCAGCGCCCATGGTGAGTTCGGCAACTCCAGCCTGCAAAAACGCGCCGCCAAAATCGCCCGGTTTCAATATACCCGCTTTGTCTAAAAATGCCTGAGTATTATCGCTGTTTGAAAGGTCTGCCGAGGAGCAAACCATATTTTTTTGATTGTCTGCAAGCCATGCCAAAATAGCGCCGGAATTTACTCTTGTTGCAACGCCTTGTTTTTGCGGAACAACAGAGAGGTCTAAAGCTGGTGCTTTGTTATTTTGCCAGTTTTCCAATTCTTGCGCCAAAGCCGGATAGGTTTGCTTCCAAATTTCAAACCTGCTCTGCCAGGAATCAGCTTCTTTTTGCAATTCTTCCAAACGCTGGTTGAAGGCTTCTTCAACATCGGGCCAAACAGCAAAGGGATTTTCTGGGTCTCCGCCAAGGCTTGCGATGGTTTGAGCAGTGGAGGCTCCAGCCGCGTCTATTGGCTGCCCGTGAGTAGAGACTTTGTTTTCAAAAGCGTTGTTCTCGGCGTCTTTAATGCCTTTTCCCATAATCGTATTGCCTATTATGAGCACTGGTTTGTCAGTTTCTGAGTAGGCGTTTGAGAGTGTTTTTCTAAGCTCGTCTGCATTGTGTCCGTCTATGCTGTAAACTCGCCAGCCCCATGCTTCGTATTGGGCAGCAACGCTGTGGCTCATAACTTCTTCGGTTGGGCAAGAAAGCTGAATTTTGTTTGAGTCAAAATAAAATATGAGGTTTGAGAGCTTCAGGTGCCCAGCTATGCGTCCAACGCCGTAGGCGATTTCTTCTTGGATGGTTCCGTCAGAAAGAAGGCAAATGGTTTTATGCTCAAATAATTTTCCAAAGCGGTTTACCAAAATTCGCTCTGCGATTGCGCATCCAAGCGCCAAGCCATGCCCCAAGCCAAGCGGGCCGGAGGTGTTTTCTATCCCTCGCAGAACATCCAAATCGGGATGCCCAGGCGTGTGGCTGCCCAGTTGCCTAAATACCTTCAAATCTTCCAAGCTTAGCCTTTTTGTGAAGCAAAGCATTGAATAAAATGCTGCGGACATGTGTCCTGGGTCCATAAAAAATCTGTCTCTAGCTCGCCAATAGGGGTCTTTGGGATTGAATCTTAAGAATTCCTTGAATAGAACGGAAAAGAACTCGGTTGAGCCCATAGCGCCACCCGGATGTCCGGATTTAGCCTTCTGTACCATAGCAGCAGACAAAATTCTAGCATTGTCGGCAGCGCGGTGTATTATAGCATTATGCAAAGTAAACCTCACAAAAGAGGGTATAAATATAGAAAAAAAAGATTAATTTGTCAAAGCGGCAGCTGCCGCGAAAGCACAGGATACATTTAAACTGGCCTTTCGGCCTCTCATCTCAATAGAAATCTTGCTATCGCACAAATCCAAAAGCTCCTTTGCTATGCCGAGTTCCTCATTCCCAAGAATGAACAAGAACTTCTCAGGCCATTCAAAGTTTTTTATATTTTGCCCGCCTGTTTCCAAAGCTAGCACCTGATATCCTTGCTCTTTGTAAAAATTTATGCATTCAATCGGGCTTTCCCAGCGGCGGCTTTTCAGCCATGCTTCGCAGCCTCTTGCCGCGCTTTTCAAAGCGGGGTGCTCAATGCCAGGCGTGTAGCCTGATAAATTTATTTCTGAGAAACCAAAGCAATCCGCTGTGCGAAAAATTGATCCAGCATTAAAAGCCGAGCGTAAATTATGAACCAAAACCGCGCGAGAAAGCGGTTCGCAAAGCGGGCTGTCTCTATCTCCATCTTCCTTGCCCGCAAGCATGTCTCGCTCTGGCCCAAGTCCCGCAGCGTAACGCCAATGCAAATACAAATCCAAAATTCTTTTATGCTGCGTAGATTTTCCTGCCAAAAATTCCGGTTTAAAGTCTGGCCTCAAAGCTACTCGCTGGTCATAGAGATTTGCCGCCTCGCTCCAATCCTTGCCAATCCGCAAAATGTAGTTGCGGAGCAGGTTTGCCAAGGATTTTGGAGAGGGGAAGTTCATGCTAAAATACACGCAATTTTTAAAGGTTCTATGCTCCACATGCGAGAGGGTAGCGGAAAACGCCTCTGGCGGTTGGAGCGAGGGAGAGACTTCTCCCTATTATTTAAGATGCCTTCTCTTCTTTTTCTTTCTTCTTCTCTTTTTTCTTCTTTTCTGTTACATTCATGCCGGGTTTGTGGGCTTCTTTCCAAGCAGCGTGTTCTTCACTGTGATTTTTGAAATAATCTGCAGCAGACAAGTAAATTGTGCGCTGGCTGAGATTTAATTCTGAAACTACAGCAGGGATTTCATCGCCTACTTTGAATGCCTCTGCGGGAATTTTGATGTAATCTGTGCCCAGTTTGGAAACGGGAACAAGACCTTCAAATCCGCGAGTAAGCTCAATGATTGCGCCACGGTCAATAAGGCGAATTATTTTGCCTTTGATTTCTGCGCCAACCTGGAAATCGTTGTCAACGGAATCCCATGGGTCGTCTTCCAAGTGCTTCATGGAAAGAGAAATGCGGCGACGCTCACTGTCAACTGCCAGCACAACGCACTCTACCTTATCGCCTTTTTTGATAATCTCGCTTGGATGGTCAATCTTTTTTGTCCAGCTCATGTCTGACACATGAATCAAGCCATCAACGCCTTCCTTAATTTCAACGAATGCGCCGAATGTGGCAATGGAACGAACCTCGCCTGTAACCTTTGCTCCCGGCAAAAGCTCGCTTTCAATTGATTCCCAGGGGTCTGCTTCAAGCTGTTTGGTTCCAAGAGAAATGCGTTCGTTCTCGGCTTCAACTTTGAGAACAACGGCTTCAATTTCTTGGCCAACGCTGAAGAGTTTGTTGGGGTGCTGCAAATGCGCGCTCCAGAACATTTCGGAAACGTGAATCAAGCCTTCCAAACCGCTTTCAAGTTCAACGAATGCGCCGTAATCGGTAACAGAAACGATTTTGCCCTTGACCTTTGAGCCTTCTGGGTAGCGGTCTGCAACGTCTTTCCATGGATGCGGATGGAGCTGTTTGATGCCAAGCGAAATGCGTTCTTTTTTATCGTTGTAGTCCAGAATGACAACTTCAACTTCTTGACCAATTTGCACAATTTCTTTTGGATCGTTAATGCGCTTGTAGCTCATGTCTGTTATGTGCAGCAAGCCATCAACGCCGCCAAGATCAATGAATGCGCCAAATTCGGTTATGTTCTTTACAATGCCTTTGCGAACCTGATTCTTTTCTAGAGTATCCAGAACGTTGCCGCGCTGTTTGTTGCGTTCTTCTTCAAGCACAACGCGACGGCTAACAACAATGTTTCTGCGGTCTTTGTTGATTTTGATGATTTTCAAATCGTATTCCTGGCCAATCATAATATTGATGTCAGGGATTTGGCGAAGGTCTATTTGCGAACCGGGCAAGAATGCCGATATGCCAAACAAATCAACTTCAACTCCGCCTTTTATGCGGCGGGAAAGAGCGCCGCGCACAATATCGCCTCTTTCGTAAGCGGCATAAACCTGTTCCCAAATTCTTAGGAAATCGGCTTTTTGCTTGGAAAGAACCAAACGACCATCGTCATTTTCGAATTTGTCTATATAGACTTCGATTTTAGAACCTACGTATATGGGTTCGCCTTCTTTAAATTCTTCGCGAGGAATTATGCCTTCGGATTTTCCCTTGACATCAACAAAAACTTCCAAATCATTGACTTGGCGGATAATGCCTTCTATAACAACTTCCTCTTTGAAATCTTTGAGGGTGTTGTTATAAGCGTCCATGGACTCGGTTGCGACAATTAAGCCTTTGTTTTCCTGTTCTGCGTTCAAGATTTCGTCTAAGTCTTCTTGAGAGCCTGCTTTTAACGTTAGTTTTGACATTTTAACCTTTTGGGTTGTGTCCAAAGAGTTTTTGCAACGCGCCACCTCGCGAACGCTCTGCAAAACTTTATGAACCTGTTGTTGGATTGTGATATGCGAGGTGTCTATTTCAATTGCATCTTTTGCCTTTAAAAGGGGAGCGATTTCTCTTTTGCTATCTGCTTCATCTCGCGCCCTTAAATTTTTTTCCACGGATTCCAGAGTCTCGCCTTCAGCCTTGCCTGCAGCCTGCAGCTCTAAAAGCCGTCTCTGTGCCCTTGTTTTATAATCTGCGGTTAAAAAGAACTTGTGTTTAGCGTTTGGAAACACCACGGTCCCAATATCGCGCCCATCCAAAACGCAAGGCTGCTTGGAACCGATTTCCCTTTGCTTTTTTGTTAAAAACTCCCTAACTTCAGGCAAAGCGCTATATTTGCTAACAACTGCGCTTACCTTAGGGTCCCTAATCTCGCTTTCTTTATTAACGCCATTTATTAAGATTTGGTTATTTTCATCAAAAGAAAGTCCAAACTGAGAATATTCTTTATTCTCAATTTTCCATTCTCCATTCTCCATTAAATACGCAATAGCCCTATACATAGCCCCAGTGTCCAAATAGGTCCAGCCAAGTTCTTTGGCTACCATTTTTGCAGTGGTGCTTTTGCCGGTTCCGCTAGGGCCGTCTATCGCTATAATATTCTGGGCATTCTCGTTTGCCATAAAGATGATGTATAAATATAGAAAAAAAAAGCAATGTTGTCAAGCAAAATATGGCACTAATAACGAATTTACTGCTATAAAGGGAGGATTATTTAATCTATTCCTTATTTTTCTTAGGCAAAAACAAGTATCTTCTGGTTTTCCGCCTATATACCTGCAACCATTATTTAGTTCATTCAAAGCTTCCTCAGCTAAAGCAAGAGAAGGAATATCTCCGTAACAAACATAATTACCATAGCCAAAATTTTGAGCGCAGATCTGACTAATGCTTGTAAATATGAGCATAAAAATTTGCTTTTTCATAATTTTTACCCTGACTTTTGCAAATTAAATTTACGATTCTTAAGTTAATCTATGCGTTTGAAAACTGGAATATCTCTAATATCCTTTATATACATCATGTTTTTCGGATTTGCATATGGAACTAGGATTGTATCGTTATTGATAATTGCCCAACATCCGTTACTCTTCAAACAACAATTATGCGAAGCCACGCTATCTTTTGAATATACGGATATACATTTCTTGGGAATACCAAAGTACTTTTCCTGTGAAATTACAAGTTCTTCTTCTATCTTTTCCATACTATCCAACATTTCGTTGGCATATAAACTATAATCATAAATTCTAGGTTTTTCTTCTTTAATCTTTTCGCTTTTTTCAACTATCTGCTCTTGCTGAACCGCCTGTTTTTTTTCATTGCAGCCTATGAAAAAGAAACATGTTATAACACAAATCATCAAAATTTTAAAATCTATGACAAGCATAAGTAGGAATATAACAAAAAATCTGATTTTTGTCGTTAAAATTGGCGTATTTCTCTATAGGTACCGTTATTTTGTCTTTTTCTAGAATAAAACTGAAAAAATTTCTAAATTAACTTTATTAACCTACGGAGACAGTTTTATGAAACCTTTGTCTAAAAGAATTGCTGAAATTCATCCGTCTATGACTGTTGAAATAGATACTCTTGCCAAGCGATTATCCACCGAAGGCAGGTCTATTTGGAGCCTTGCTGTTGGAGAGCCGAATTTTGACACGCCGTTTCACATAAAAGAAGCTGCCATAAATTCCGTGAGCAAAGGGCTTACGCGCTATACCGCGCCAAGCGGAATGCAGTCATTCAAAGATACCGTTTGCGAAAAGTTTTTGAAAGAA
>WRMM01000050.1 GCA_009777135.1 Candidatus Fibrimonadales bacterium | reverse complement strand
ACCTCGATGTCGGCTCGTCGCATCCTGGGGCTGGAGAAGGTCCCAAGGGTTTGGCTGTTCGCCAATTAAAGCGGCACGCGAGCTGGGTTCAGAACGTCGTGAGACAGTTCGGTCCCTATCCGGCGCGGGCGCACAAGGCTTGAGGGAAGCCGTCCTTAGTACGAGAGGACCGGGACGGGGGCGCCTACGGCGAACCGGCTGTCGCGCCAGCGGCACCGCCGGGTAACCGCGCGCCCAGCGGAGAAGCGCTGAAAGCATCTAAGCGCGAAACCGCTCCCAAGATGAGGCCTGGAGGATCCGCCGGAGAACACGGCGTGGATAGGGCGAAGGCGCAAGCATGCAAACATGCTAAACCGAACGCTACTAATAAATCCAATTGCCTAACTCTATTCGCTGACGAACCCGAAACAATCGGGCAGCATATAAAAAATAAACTATGGTCAAAGAATTTTTCCTCGGCGGTTATAGGCGGCGGGAAACACCCGTTCCCATCCCGAACACGGAAGTTAAGCCGACCGCCGCCAATGGTACCTCGCCGATATGGCGCGGGAGAGTAGGTGGCCGCCGAGGTTATTATTTAGCAGACGTGGCCAAATTGGATTAAGGCATCTGGCTACGAACCAGAAGATTGCAGGTTCGAGTCCTGCCGTCTGTATTTTTAGCGATTTTTTAGCGTTTTTTCTTTATTTTTAAATATTTTCTTCCTTTTATCGTGGAAAAAATGTATATTTATAGTCCGTATGATTTCTGGGATACAACAAAAGGTTTGACATGGAAAGAGTTCTGTTGATATCCAAAGAACCTGGAAAATGGGAGTATTTTAAAGAAAAATTGTCTGGTTTGTATGAATTTGCAAATTTAAAACCAGAGGAAAAGCATGATTTTTCCAAAGTAGCAATAATAGCAGTGGATGATATCCACGTTGTAAGAAAAATTAACGATGAAAAGAAGCGAACGGCTCCTGCAGTGCCTCCTATTGTTTTTTTTGGCGATTCAGGTGATTTATCAACAGAAGTTAAAGCTAGAGGCTTAGGCATTGCAGATTTTTTTTCCATTCCTTTTGATAAGGAAATGCTTCTTCTTCGTTTCAAAAATGTATCCTCAATATCTAGGTTGATAAGAGCCAATGATGATAGCTTGCGATGGATGCGGATGATTAGGCGCGAAATGGTTAGCGTGCAGGAGGGCATGGCAGAAATAATTGCGCAAACGGTGGAAAGCAGGGACGAAAATACCGGTGGGCATATATTAAGAACTTCCATGTTTATAAATGAGCTGGGAAATGAATTTGTTGATAAAGGTGTTCTTAAAAAAGAAGAATTAAGCCTTATAGTGCGCGCTGCGCCCTTGCATGATGTTGGAAAAATAGCCGTTAGAGACTCAATTTTGCTGAAACCGGGACCGTTAACTGATAGCGAACGCAATGAAATGAAGAAACATACGGAAAAAGGGGCTGATTTGATAAAAAAAATGCAAAAAAGGTTTGAAAGCCATGCTTATTTGAAATATGCGCATGATATAGCCTTGGACCACCATGAGCATTTTAACGGCGGTGGCTATCCAAATGGCAAAAAAGGCGAAGAAATACCGTTTTGCGCTAGACTAATGTCTGTTGTTGATGTTTATGACGCCTTGGTTTCCGATAGGGTTTATCGCAAAGGAATGCCAAGAGAAGATGCTATTGAAATTATTTTCAGTGGTTGTGGAACCCAATTTGACCCTGTTGTACTGGAAGCTTTTGACAATTGCAAGGATTATTTGATTTAATTTTCAAATTTTTCTCCGTTTTTCAAAAAAAAATTGTATATTTTAGCTTGTAATAACTCTGTGAGGTCTATAGATGAGGTTTATGAAAAAAGTTGCTTGTGGCGTTTTTGTGCTATCCTTTGCCTTTTTAATGTCTTGCGAAAAGAAAGAGGGTGGTAGCATTCCTCGGAATGAAACCCTTTGGTTGGCAGGTTCTCAGTGGGGAGATCCCAATACTTTTAACCCTTTGGTAGAGCCTTGGTTGGTGGCTTGGCCGGTAAACGATCGTTTCAATTTAATGTATGAGCCTTTAATCGCTTATAACTCCTTGACAGGCGCGAATGAGCCGATGCTAGGGACTCTAATTTCTCATGATACTGAAAAAATTGTTGTTGAAATGCAGCCGGAGGCTGAGTGGAGCGATGGAAAGAAAGTTACTTCCACCGATGTCAAGTTTATATATGAGCTTGGCAGAAGATTTTCACATCCGGTATTTAGCGGCTTCGGCGAATTTATCAGTGAAATAACGGTAGATACTGTTAACGCCAAAGAATTGGTGACTTTTGTGGTTAATAAAGAGGACCGCAACAATCCGCTTGCTATTTTAGATATGCTGCAGGCAATTCGCATAGCCCCTGCTCATGTTTTTGAGCAGTATCTGGCAGATAACGATAATGATTTTAATAAAACAAAGGATATAAAATGCGATAAAGACCCTGTGGTCTCAGGTCCATACACTCTTATTGATTATAACAACGAACGCATAATTTTGAAACGTCGCGATGACTACTGGGGAAACAAAGTTTTGTACGATGGCAAGTTGCCAGTGCCTAAGTACATAGTTCATCCTATATATAAAAATAATGATAATTTTGCTGTGAATTTGCAAAAAGGCAATTTGGATGCTTCTATGAATTATATTCCTCGCATAGATGAAAAAAGAAAAGAAGGCGTAAGCACTTGGTATAATGCGCCTCCGTATTATGTTCCTGGCTCAATACACTTTTTGTATTTGAATAACACTAAAGCTCCGTTGAGCGATAAAAACTTCCGCAGAGCGGTTGCGGCTGCCATAGACTATGCCGCTATCAGCCGCCGCGCTCTTTCTAATTATGCGCCGGAAATGAAACCCGGTTTAATAATGCACAGCGGTTTGGAGAAAAAATTTTACGATGAAGCAGAAGTGGTTAAACACAGCGTTCCTCTTGGCGATAAGGAGTTTGCCAAAAAACTGCTTGAACAATCAGGTTATAAACCGGTTTTTGATGACAAGGATGTTTTAAAGCATACCTTAGATCCGAGCGGTAATATTTTGCAACCCATTTCTATTAAAGCCCCTTCTGGTTGGTCAGATTGGGAATCCATTGTTAAAATGGTGGTAGAACAGCTTCGCTCTGTAGGCATAGATGCTCGCACTGGTTTTGTTGATGGCGGTCAATATTGGACTTCTTTGCCTTCTGGCGATTTTGATATGATTATGAGGAAGCCTCCGATAGCAGTTACAGCTTCTACTCCTTGGAGTCGTTTTAATGCAGTTTTGTCTTCACGTAATTGGGTTCCGGCTAGCGGCGGCAGCAATATGTACGAAAACGAAGGACGCTATAATAATCCTAGCGATCCGTCTTACAATCCAAGAGTGGAAGAATTATTGAAAGCTATTCCTTTGATTGTAGATCAGGATTCTTTAAAGGCAGCTTATGTGGAACTTAATAACATATTCCTTGAGGATCAGCCGGTTATACCGGTTTGCCACTTGCCTGAGGAATATTATCAGTTCAGCACAAAGGTTTGGGTGGGTTGGCCAACGGAAAAAAGTCCTTTTGCTCCACCTCAGCTTCCTTGGGTTGGGGTTGGCAGAAATACTCTTTGGCGGCTTGAGCTAGCTGGTAAGTAACAGGCTTTAAATTTTGGAATTCTATGCTTAAAAAATATCCTACCGTTCGTTATATTTCCCAAAGAGCAATATGGTATTTTCTTACCTTTTTAATTGCTCTTTCGCTTAATTTCTTTTTGCCTCGCTTTGGCTCAGATCCTGTTGATACTATGATGGCTCAAGCCGCAGGCGGTTTAAGTCTTGAAAAAGCAAAGGAAATGGAAGAGGGGCTGCGTTTGTCTTATGGTTTAATTGTTGTGGATAAACAAGGCAATATAGTGCGAGACACGGTTATCAAAATTGATACTGTTGTTGTGAGAGATACGATTTTCACTACTGTGAAAGAATCCGTTGCAGATTCGCTGGGCAATGCACTGGTAAATGAACGCAGAGAAATAGAGAGCATAGTACTCAGAGAAACTTTAATAGAACGTCCAGAGGCTGTAGCTAGAAAGGCTTCTGTGGTTTCGCAATTGTTTAATTATATAAGGCAGGTGTTCAAAGGCGATTTGGGAAAATCATTTGAAAATGGCAAACCAGTGTCGGAAATAATTTTGCAGGCTTTGCCTTGGACCCTTGCTTTGCAATTTCCTGCCATCTTGTTGGGTTGGATATTTGGAAACAGCTTGGGGGCGCTTGCTGCTTACAAGCGCGGTGTTTTTGATAAAGCGCTTTTCCCCTTTGCTCTTTTGATGAGTTCCGTTCCATTCTTTGTGTTTGGAATGGCACTGGTTTATTTCTTCGGAATTATTTGGGAATTTTTCCCTGTTGCCGGTGGGGTAGACAAATCATTGTTAAGTCCGAATTTTTTTGAATTTATATCTTCTGCGGCATATCATTATGTTTTGCCGTTCTTCTCTATTTTCCTTATTCTTGCGGGCGGTCAAGCTATTGGCATGCGTTCTATGGGAATTTATGAATTGGGAACAGATTATATTAAATACGCAAAATGGCTTGGCTTAAAGGAAACCAGAGTGCTTGCTTATCTGTTCCGCAATGCAATGCTTCCGCAGCTTACGGGCCTTGCTTTGTCCATTGGGCAAATGGTGGGTGGAGCATTAATTACGGAAATGATTTTCTCTTACCCTGGCTTGGGTTTTGCTATGCTAAATGCCATCACAAGCAATGATTATCCAGTTATACAAGGCGTGACTTTGCTGATTACAACCAGTGTTTTGCTTGCTAATTTTACAGTTGATATTTTAATAGCGTTGTTAGATCCGAGAGTGAAGGCAAGTTTATCCATGGATTCTAAATAGGGAGAATGTAATATGCTTAAACTTCTTAGAAATTTGATTAAAGAGCCAATGTTTGTTATAGGTAGCTTTCTATTCTTAACAACCATTTTGGCAGGGTTGCTAGGACCTTCTTTATACACTGCGCACCCTGATGCAATAGATTCCTATGTTCAGCCATTTAAACAGTACGAACTTGAATCTGGAAAGCATATCAAGTACTGGCTTGGAACTGATGATTTGGGCAAAGATTATGTGGCTCTGCTTCTTAGGGGCTTGCAAAATAGTCTTTACGTTGGTTTTATGGCGGGTATAATCGCTACAACAATAGGAACTTTGGTTGGGCTTTTCGCTGGATTCAAAGGAGGCATTATTGATGATGTTTTGACCATGTTTACCAACCTGTTTATAGTTATCCCTTCTTTTGTTGTTTTGGTTTTGGTCAGCGCTTCTTGGCCGGAGGGTCGCTCTTTAACCTTAATTGCGATTTTGATAGGCCTCACAACTTGGCCTTGGACGGCTCGTTCCGTGCGCGCTCAAGCAGCTAGTTTAAGAGGGCGTGACCATATATCTCTTGCTCGCATAAATGGGGCAACCAATTTGCAAATAATATTCAAGCATATTTTGCCCTACCTTGCCTCCTATGTATTTATGGTATTCATTATGCAGGTGGCAAGCGGTATATTATCGGAGAGTGCAATTAGCATGATAGGCCTTGGGCCTGTTGGCGAAGGCTCTACATCGCTTGGCGTTATATTGAATATAGCAAAAGATCAAGGAGCTTTAACCGACAAAAAATGGTGGGGCATTTTCCCTGCAGCCGGGGTTATAACTGTTATGGTGTTTGCGCTTTATTTGCTTAATAATTCTATGGAAGGCGTATTTAATCCTCGTTTGAGGAAGTAGGCGGTAATGAGTAAAATATTAGAAGTTAAAGATTTAAGTTTGCACTATTTAACCCGTTTTGGGCAAAAGGTACATGCTGTTACCGATGTGTCTTTTACAATGAATCAGGGTGAAATTTTGGGCATAGCGGGTGAGTCTGGCTGCGGAAAATCCACATTGGTAAATGGCTTGATGGGGTTGTTCATTCCGCCTCTTTACCCTACCGGCGGCGATGTTTTGGTGAGCGGCGAATCTCTTATGAACAGAAAACCGGAAGATATTCGCGTGAATGTTCTTTCGCAAAAAGTTTCAATGATACCGCAGGGTGCATTCAATGCGCTTAACCCTACTCGCAAAATCAAAGATATTGCGGCAGATGTTATAGCGGCTCATGGCAGCGGTCAAAGCGTAAGCAAGCAGAAAATTTATGAGCGTTTAAAAGAGCGTTTTGATTTATTTGGAATGGATACGGAACATATCTTGAATTCCTATCCCATTCAGCTGACTGCTGGCGAAAGGCAGCGCTCGGTTATAGGAATTTCAACATTGCTGAATCCAAAGGTTGTTATTGCAGACGAGCCTACTTCTGCTCTTGATGTAACCACGCAAAAAGTGGTTATCAAAATGATATTTGAATTGCTTGAGAGAAATATTTTCTCGACAATGATATTTATTACGCATGAGCTTCCATTGCTTCGCCATGTTGCGCATAACATAGCCATTATGTATGCAGGCGAATTTGTGGAATACGGAACTTCCACCCAGGTTGTGCATGACCCTCGCCACCCATATACAAAGGCTTTGATGGGAGCTATGCTAAGCGCAGACGCTGGGCAAAAGCACAGAAAGCCTACCACAATAGAGGGTGCGCCGCCCAGCCTTGCCAAAACAATGGTTGGCTGCCGCTTTGCAGAGCGTTGCCCTAGCGCAAGGCCGGAATGCAAACAGAAAACGCAAAGCATGCGTATGGTTGGAGAACGTCTAGTGAGGTGCGATTATGCAGAATGATATTATATTTTCAGCGAAAAATATCAGCAAATATTTTGGACATGGCAAAAAAAGAGTTTGCGCAGTTAATGATGTTTCTTTTGACATTGCGGATGGCGAAATAGTTTCAATAGTTGGCGGTTCTGGTTGCGGAAAGAGCGTTCTTGCAAAAATAATGCTTGGGCTTTACTCGCCTAATCAAGGTTCTTTTTTGTACAAAGGCAAGCAAATTACAAACACTCTCGATCACTGGAGCGAAGTGCAAAGCGTTTTTCAAGATCCCTTTGGCTGCTTTAATCAGTTCTTTTCGATTCGTACCCAGCTTAAAGACGCTTTTGGCATATTGAAAAACAAACTTTCAAAACAAGAGGTTGACCGCCGAGTTGATGAGGCTTTGCTTGCTGTGAATGTAAAACCTGCAGATATTGAGGGCAAGTATCCTTTTGAACTTAGCGGCGGGCAAATGCAGAGAATGCTGCTGGCTCGCATATTTGCTTTAAAACCCAAGGTGCTTATTGCAGACGAGCCTACATCCATGGTTGATGCCTGCGTTAGGGCAAATATTTTGGACTATCTTATGAAGCTAAAAGATGAGCTTGGGATGACCATCATATTTGTTACCCACGACATAGGGCTTGCCTATTATGTTAGCGATCGAATTTTTATTATGCATGAGGCTAAAATTGTGGAAGCGGGCAAGCCTGAGGAAGTTACCCAAAATCCGCAGAATCCGCATACTGTTCGTTTGCTTGAAGACATCCCTGATATAAATAGGGAATGGATAAAAAAGTAATTTCTAAATTAATTTAAGGAGAATATTATGAATACGAATTTAGCTAGAATGAAAGCGGACGGAAAGAAATACCGTTTGGTGACAAGATCAGATTTTGACGGCCTTGTTTGCGGAATGCTTTTAACTGAGCTTGACCTTGTGGATGACATTCTGTTTGTTCATCCAAAAGATATGCAAGATGGTTTGGTTGAGCTTACAGAAAGAGATATAAGCACAAACTTGCCATATCAGTCTGTTTGCGCTTTTGTTTTTGACCATCACGAAAGCGAGGTTATAAGGAATATTACGGTTAATGTAGATAATTATATAGTAGATCCGCATGCGCCTTCTGCTTCTAGAGTTGTTTATGATTGGCTTGGCGGTGCGGAAACTTTCCCTAAAATAGACATAGACATGATGAATGCTGTTGACAAAGCGGATAGCGCGCAGTTCTCGCGTGAGGATGTTTTGGAGCCTAAGGGCTGGGAGCTTTTGAATTTTTTAATGGATAGCCGCACTGGTCTTGGGCGTTTCAGAGATTTTCGCATAAGCAATTATCAGCTGATGATGGAGCTTATAGCTTATTGCAAAACACACACAATAGACGAAATTTTGAAGCATCCCGATGTTTTTGAAAGAGTACAGATTTTCCAAACCCATGAAAAGCAGTTTAAAGAGCAGATTCAGCGCTGCACAAAGGTACATAAAAATCTCGGTATTTTGGATTTAAGGAACGAAGAAACCATTTGGGCAGGGAATCGCTTTATGATTTATGCCTTATTCCCGGAAATTAATATAAGCATCCATGTTTTGTGGGGGCTTAGAATGCAGAACACGGTTTTTGCAACGGGAAAATCTATTTTTGATCGTTCTTCTAAAACCGATGTTGGCGCGCTTATGCTTAAATATGGCGGTGGTGGCCACGCAGCTGCCGGAACTTGCCAAATTCCAAATGATCAATCTGAAAAAATACTTGCGGAGCTTATAGAAACTATAAATTCTGATGGTTAAATTGGCGTGTTATGAGCACAGAGCGCGTAGAAACACTTAACGGTTTTGTTATGGCCGATGGGGTATTTGCTTACCCTAAGAAACTCTTTTTGCAAAGAATAAAAGAAGAGATATATCGCTGCAATCGCAAGAGCCAGTCTTTTTTGTGGTTTGAAATTCCGCTTAAAGGTTTTGTTTATGATGGGATAAGGCTGCAGATACCGTCTGACCAGGTTGCTGAAAAAAATGCGAAAATCTTGGAGACTTGGAAGATAGTTGTGCAAACCATACTTTCAAAAGAGCATATGAGCATTGTGGGGCAAGATAGAGGTTGCATCTGGTGTTTGCATACAAATAAAAATTTGCAGTTTTTGAAAGAGATGAAATCTTCTATAGAAGAGAATATGAAGAATATTGGATTTTTGGAAAATTTGCCAAATGGCTTTAATTTCAAGGTTTATTTTTACAGCGGAAAATCACAGACTTTTATTCAGGAAGAAGACAGGTTTATAAGAAGCTGGAATAAAGAGTCGCTTCTTTTGAAGGTGAATAGGATTTCTATTGAAGATATAAAGGAAAAGACTTTTCGCGGAATTTATTCAAGAGGTTTAAAACGACTTATAGATATTGCTGGCAGTTTATTTGGCATATTCTTATTTTCTTTAGTTATGCTTATGTGCGCTGTTTTTGTTAAATATGCTTTGCTAAAATGGAGAGCGGAACAAAAGAAGCTTGGAAAGAAAGTGCCTTCTGCAAAAGATTCCACAATCTTGTTTAAGCAGGTTAGGGTTGGGCGCGGAGGCCGATTGTTTAAATGCTACAAATTTAGAACCATGTATCCTGGCGCAGACAGAGAGAAGGAAGAGCTTAGAAAACGGCAAGAAATGGAAAACGGCGGAATAGACAGGGGACCCACATTTAAAATGGAAGACGACCCGAGAATTTTGAAGCATGGCGGGACGTTTTTGCGCAAGCATAGCTTTGATGAATTGCCGCAGTTTTTCAATGTTCTTAAAGGCGATATGAGTCTTGTTGGTCCAAGGCCGCCAACTCCAGACGAAATTAAAAAATACGAGGCGTGGCATTATATTAGGCTTGCTGTTAAGCCTGGCCTCACATGCATTTGGCAAACCAGCGGCCGCAACGATATTAATTTTGACGAGTGGATGCGTTTAGACAACAGATATATACACGAGCGCAGCACTTTGGGCGATTTGAATTTGAAATTAAAAACCATTGAAGTTATGTTTAACGGAAAAGGTGCATCGTGAGAGAAATCGCCGAGCGAGTTTTGCCATTAAACAACTTTGACTATCCAGAAACTTTAGCGGCTCGCATTGAGAGCGAGGCAGAAAAAATGCGCACGGACGGATGGTTTTTTATGCATTCTTCCACGGAT
Organism: Candidatus Fibrimonadales bacterium; assembly: GCA_009777135.1. Classification (GTDB taxonomy): domain Bacteria; phylum Fibrobacterota; class Fibrobacteria; order Fibrobacterales; family Fibrobacteraceae; genus Fibrimonas. The sequence continues at coordinate 185 of WRMM01000050.1, read as the reverse complement.
GAGTTAATGGAAAATATAGTCCTTTTTTTTGAAAGGGAGGTTTGATTCCGCTGGGGTTTTGGGGGACAACTATGGAATATAATCCAAACCTGCACAGCAGGCACTCAATTCGTTTGCGTGGCTACGATTACTCAAACACGGGCGCATATTTTGTGACGATATGTTTGAATCGACGTATTTCAGCG
>WRMM01000049.1 GCA_009777135.1 Candidatus Fibrimonadales bacterium | reverse complement strand
AAATACCGCTAAGCCATCGTGTTTAACACTGTCTGAACCTAGGAAGCGAGCTAGCGAGCTTCTAGAAAATCTTCAAGTTTGCTGCCAAGTTAATAACATTGATTTTACCCGAACATATAAGAAGCCCATATTTAAACGCTTTACCAAGTGTCGGTTATACTTATTTACCGATTTAATTTCACCCCTCAATAGGAGAACCAAACAATGAACACAATCAAATCGTTCATATTCACGGCTATACTCATAGCCACGGCAATCACAATTTCTTGCTCCGGCGACGACGGAGGCGATGGCGGAGACAATGACCTTTCCTCGTCCGGCGTGGAGACGAGCAGTAGCAGTTCCGCAGGAACTGGCGATGGCTCGTCAAGCTCCGGTAGCGGTAGCAGGTCACCTTGCCCTGATTACAGCCCTGGCTCTCCGTTGAATAATGGTACATTCACCGATCCCAGAGACAGCCAGGAATACAGCACTATCTTAATATGCAATCAGACCTGGATGGCAGAGAACTTGAATTACGATGCAAGCGGCAGTCGTTGCTATGACGACAACACGGGTGGCGACAGTCAAGGCAACTGCGATACTTACGGCAGGTTGTACGACTGGGATACTGCTATGAACAACGCAGCCAGCTCTTCCGCCGTTCCCAGCGGTGTTCGGGGCGTTTGCCCTGAAGGCTGGCATTTGCCTAGCGATGCGGATTGGACGGTGCTTACGAATTATGTGGAAAGCAATAGCGGTTGCACAAGTTGCGCAGGCAAGCATTTGAAGTCTGCTAGTGGTTGGAGCAGTGGTGGCAACGGTCAGGACACTTACGGTTTTGCGGCTCTTCCGGGCGGTCACGGCGGTACTGGTGGTAGCTTCTACGAAGTCGGCGACTACGGCAGCTGGTGGAGCGCTACGGAATACGATGCCAGAAAGGCTTGGAACCAGAGCATGGGCTACGACAGAGAGTACGTGCGCTGGCTCAGCAGCTATAGTTACTTCCTGTTCAGTGTTCGTTGCTTGCAGGACTGAAGCGGCAGTATAGCCGCCGCACATAACGTAAGCAATGGTGCCAAAGCACAGACTGCGGTAACGCAACGCAAAAGCAAGCCCCTGTGGGGTTTGCTTTTTTTATTTCTATTGCGACACCTTTGCACTAACTTTTAATATAGGAGGCCAAGGGTATGGCAAAGATAACATAACAGTAAATCAACATTGTTTTATATTAAAAAACAGCTTAATAAATATTTACTATATTTATTAGAATGTCGAACTTTAAAATATTTATTTCGTACAGGCGCAAGGGCGGTTACGACATTGCTAAACTTATTTATGATAGGTTAAGGCTAGATGGTTATTCTGTTTTTTTTGATATAGATTCATTGGAAAACGGAAGCTTTGACAAAGAACTGGAAAAAAGAGTTAAAAAGTGCAAGGATTTTATACTCATATTAAACTCTGGTATTTTTGACAGGTTTTCAAAAAAAGATTATAACGAAGAAGAAGATTGGGTTAGGCAGGAAATTATCTGCGCGCTTAAAGCAAATAAAAACATAGTTCCTCTTGTGCTGGATGGTTTTGCTTTTCCCAAAACTCTGCCGGACGACATTAAAGACATAAACAGGAAAAATACTCTTGAGCTTAGCCCTAGGCATTTTGAAGCGACTTATGAAAAAATGAAAGAATCTTTTTTGCTTTCAAAACCTCGCTGGACAGTTAGAAATAAAAAACATATAAAGAATTTTATAGCTATAATAATTTTGGCTTTTGCAGTATATTTGTTTTTTATAGCATATAATTATCACTCGCAAGAAATGGAAACAATAAAAGCAATCAAGGAGCAAGAATTGAACTCAATAAAAACTGCAAATGAATTGGAAAAGAAACACATAACAGATTCCATAAACACAGCATTAAATTCAACAAGATGTGCAGTATCAGATTCAATAAAATATTCTATAGCAGATTCAATAAAACTTTCCATGGCAGATTCAATAAAACATTCTGTATTGGATTCAATAAGTAAAGCGCAAAAAACGCAAACACCACTGCCTACCAAAACAAAGCCACAGGCAACTAAAACAAAAACTGTTTCGCAAAAATCTACGAAAACAACAAAGAGAAGTACAAGATAAAAATAGACTGAGGAAACATTCACTCCCATTCAATAGTAGCTGGCGGTTTGTCCGTAATATCATACACAACTCTGCTTACGCCTGCAACCTCGCCCATAATGCGCGCGGATATTTTTGACAATACCTTGTGCGGAAGCTCGGCGTATTCGCAGGTCATAAAGTCTGATGTAACAACTGCGCGCACTGCGATAACCGGATCGTAGGTTCTGGCATCGCCTTTAACGCCTACGGAAAAAGTATCTGTTAAAAGTGCAAAGTATTGGTCTGGGCGTTTTTTTAATTTGCCAATTTCTTCTCTAACTATCGCATCGCCTTGTTTTAAAACTTCCAGCTTTCCGTCTGTTACTTCGCCTGCAATGCGAATGGCAAGCCCAGGGCCTGGGAAAGGTTGGCGTTCAACCAAGGCTTTGGGCAAGCCCAATTTTCGCCCTATAACACGCACTTCATCTTTAAAAAGCCCCGAAAGAGGTTCCAAAACATGCGAAAAAGCGAGCGTGTCTGGCAAGCCTCCCACATTGTGATGGCTCTTTATCACCGCGCCCGTTGCGCCGCCAGATTCTACAATGTCTGGATAAATAGTGCCTTGCGCCAAAAATGGAATATTTTTCAATTTCACAGCTTCTTCTTCAAATACGCGGACAAATTCTTCGCCTATGATTTTTCGTTTTTGCTCTGGTTCAACAATGCCTTCAAGCCTTTTTAAAAAACGCTCTTTTGCATTCACGCGGATAAAATTCAATTTGCGTTTGGAAAAAACCTGCTCAATTTCATCGCCCTCATTTTGCCTCATAAAACCATGATCCACAAAAACGCAGGTTAACTGATTCGGTATCGCACGGCTTAAAAGCGCAGCGCAAACGGAAGAATCTACGCCGCCGGAAAGTCCCAAAAGCACGCGGCTCTTTTTGGCTTGCTCCCGTATTCGCGCTGTTTCTTTTTCAATATAATTGTCTAAACAATAATCTCCTTTTGCGCCGCAAACATCATATAAAAAACGCTTTATGATTTCTGCGCCGCCCTCAGTGTGGGAAGTTTCGGGATGGAACTGCACACCGTAGAGTTTTTTTTCCGCGCATTCCATAGCTGCGATATGATTTTCGGAATGTGCAGTTACGCAAAACCCTTCGGGCACGCGGGCAACAACATCCCTGTGGCTCATAAGCGATTGAAAGGGCTTGGAACCATCCGCTGGCATAACAGTAACATTGCCGTATTCCCCAATGTCTCCTTGCTTTACTTCTCCGCCCAAACAATGGCACATTAACTGCATTCCATAGCATATCCCGAAAATCGGAATGCCAAGCTCAAAAAGCTGTTTGTCGCATTTAATCGCTTTGCCATCGTAAACGCTGTCTGGTCCGCCTGTTAAAATAATGCCGATGGGGTTTAACGCACGTATTTCATTTGCCGAAAGAGAGCCGGGCATAATCCGTGAATAAACACCGCTCGAACGGACGGAGCGGGCGATTAGCTCTTTGTATTGACCGCCAAAATCCAAGACTAATATAGTTTCGTTCACGCTGTTCTCTCCTTTAAAATTTTAAGCAAAATTCTTTTAACAGAAGCGGGGTCTCCCTTTCCGCCAAGGTTTTTCATTGTTTGTCCCATTAAAAATCCAAACGCTTTTTCCTTGCCTGCAGTAAAATCGGCTACAGCATCGGCGTTATTTGACAGAACTTGGTTTACAGCGGCAATTATCACGGAATCGTCGCTTACAGCCAGCAAGCCTTTTTCTGCAATGTATTTTTCCGGGTCAATATTGTTTGCAAACACTTCTGCTACAATATCCTTATACACGCTTCTGTTGATTTTCCCGCTCACAACAAGAGAGATTAAAAATGCAAGCTTGTTTTCGTCAATTGCAAAAGTGTCTGCCTGCGCACCAGTCTCGTTAATAAGACGCATTAATTCGCCTGTTATAAGATTTGCGGCTTCAACTGGCTCTCCGCTTTTTTGCGCAAGGTCTTCAAATAGCTTTGCCAGATTTTTGCTTGTGCATATAACTTCTGCCATGTAAGATGAAATACCGTACTGGCGTATATAACGCTCACGCTTTTCGTTTGCAAGCTCTGGGATGTTTTTCTTAATTTCATTCAGCCATTCGCTTGATATTTCAAGAGGCTGCAAGTCTGGCTCTGCAAAGTAGCGATAATCCTGCGCATTTTCTTTTGAACGCATGGGGAATGACGTGTTCTTGTCCTCATCCCATCGGCGAGTTTGCTGCACAACCTTTCCGTTGTTTTTGATAATTTCCGCCTGCCGTTTATTCTCATACTCAATCGCATGCGCTATGGCTTTGAGCGAATTTAAATTTTTGGTTTCGGTTCTAGTTCCAAACTCTCCGCCAGGCTGGCGCAGCGAAAGATTTATGTCTGCGCGGAGAGAGCCTTCCTGCATTTTGCAGTCGCATATATCAAGGTAAAGCATTGTTTCCCTAAGCCTTTCTATAAAAGCCACAACTTCTTGCGCATTCCTGAAATCCGGATTTGTAACAATTTCCAAAAGCGGCACGCCAGCGCGGTTATAGTCTATATAAGTGCCGCCTTCGCCAGACGAATGGATTAGCTTGCCAGCATCTTCTTCAATATGAATTTCGCGTATGCCTATATTCTTTTTTTTGCCGTCTATATCTATTTCCAGTTTTCCGTCTGTGCAAATTGGAAAATACAATTGCGATATTTGATATGCTTTTGGCAAATCGGGATAAAAGTAATTTTTTCGGTCAAATTTGCTGTTCTTGTTTATATCACAGCCCAAAACAAGCCCTAGTTTTACCGCACGCTCCACAACGGCTTCATTCAGTTTTGGCAAAGAGCCAGGCTGACCTGAGCAAATCGGGCATACTCTGGTGTTTGTCTCTCCTCCGAATGCGGTGGAACATCCGCAGAATATTTTAGATTTTGTGTTCAATTCTGCATGAACTTCAATGCCGATTACTGTTTCTAAAGTCATAAGATACCTCCTGATGCAGCCATAGATAGTTTATAGAGTGTGTAGTTTGATGTAGGCTCATCTGGGAGCCTTAATGTGAGGCTAATAGAAATATAGCTTATATTTCTAAGCATAAATTATTCATATTCCTAAACATGAAAGAAAATATAGAAAAATTTAAAGTCCTTGTCAAGGGAAATTTTGATTTAAACTTCACTCCCCAACCCAAACATTCTCTTTGCCAAAGATAGAAATCAAGCCTTTTAGGCTTTCTCTCTTTGGCGTTATTTTATATTTGTTCGTTTCCATTTTATATTGATAGCCATTTTCGCCAGAAACATAAAAGCAAAGCGAGCATCCCTTTTCCCTGCTATGCTCTTTGAAAAAGTTTTCTATATCGGCGTTTTGAAGCGGGTTAATAGAATTTGATTTTGCGCAAATATAAAATGTTTTTGCCTGCTTGATTTTGTCTTCTAAAAATTCAATGGAGCTTAGCATTAATTGCGGCCTGTTGTTGAAAGAAGATATTGTGAGTTTGCCAGAAGCCATAATCAAAGAACCTTCAAAAATTTTCCCTTTCAGTTCCTGCCACTTTTTTGTTCCGCAAAAAGCCTCCAGTTTATCGTGCTTGTCTTGCAAAGTTAAAATTGCTATCGTTTCGCCGGTCTTTGTTGGCTTTTCGCTTACGTTGCTCACAAGCACGGCAATTTTCACATTGGAATCCACCCGCTCATAAATATTCTCTCTGGTGCAAAGCTCAAAATTAGCAAAGCCTTTTATCTCCGCATAATACTCGTCCAAAGGATGGGCGCTTATCTGCACTCCAAGCATTTTTTGCTCTTTCATAAGGCTGTCTAAAAAAGACCACTCTACTTGTTCTGCCAAATCGGGTTCCAAATCAAGGTCAGAGCCAAAGAAAGACATTTGAGCCGATTGCTTTTGAATTTTCCATGAAGCGGCATCCGCAAGAGCAAGCTCAACGGAGGCAAATTTTTGAGCGCGAGTTCCAGGCAGGGCATCCATTGCTCCAGCTTTTACCAAACTTTCCAGAGCAATTTTATTTATGGTAACTTTGTCGTGCAAGTGCAATCTGCGTACCATGTCAAAAATGCTTTTATAAGGACCATTCTGCTTTCTGTCTGTTTCAATATCTTTTGCCACAACCTCGCCGCAGCCCTTGATTTGCGACAAACCCCATCTAATTGCTTTTCCTTCCACGCTAAACGCCGACCTTGAATTATTTACATCGGGCGGCAAAACTTTTATCCCCATTCTTTTGCATTCGTCAACAATCATTGGCAAATTTTCCATTTTTTCGCAACTCATAACTGCCGCCATGTATTCTTGCGGAAAGTTTGCTTTTAAATATGCGGTTTGGTATGCCACGTATGAATATGTTGCGGAGTGGCTTTTGTTGAACGCATAACCGCAGAAAGGTTTCAAGTCTTCCCAAATTTTTTGCAAAAGAGGTTCGGGATAATTTTTCTCCAATCCATTTTTAATAAATTCGGGGTGCATTTTCAGCATTTCTTCTGGGTCTTTTTTTCCCATTGCTCTGCGAAGAATATCCGCTTTGCCCAAAGAAAATCCCGAGAGAATCTGAGTCAAGCGCATTACCTGCTCTTGATAAACTATAACTCCGTATGTTTCTCCCAAAACTTTTTCAAGGTCTTGGTGATAGCAATTTATTTTTTCCAAACCATGCTTGCATTTCACAAATCTTGGGATATTGTCCATTGGTCCCGGGCGGTAAAGAGCGTTCATGGCAATCAGGTCTTCAATGCTGCTGGGTTTAAGTTCTCGCAAATATTTTCGCATTCCTGGAGATTCAAACTGGAATATGCCAATGGTGTGCCCTTGTTTAAAAATATCAAATGTTTTATCATCGGTCAATGGAATCTCGTCCATATCCAAATCAAGTTTTTTTATTTCTTTAACCGTATTCACGGTATCTTGGATCATAGACAAATTGCGAAGCCCCAAAATATCCATTTTCAGCAGGCCGATGTCTTCTATGTAATATTTATCATATTGCACGGCGGGCACATCTTCGGGGTTGGCGTTTAGGCGGTAAATGGGCACAAGCTCCGTCATTTTGCATGGCGCTATAATGAGCGCGGCGGCGTGCGTGCCTGAGTTGCTTATCAACCCTTCCAGTTTGGTTGCTAAACTCCAAAAATCTTTATAGGCATCCGTGCTTTCTATCAAGGAATTTAATTCTTCGTCAAAATTTCTGACATTTGTCAAGTTCACTTTGTCTGAGCCGTCTATATCGTTTCCGTCTGCATCTTTTTGCACTGGAAGCTTGAATGGAATTTTATCTGCGAACATTCCAACATCGGTTCTAGACATATCCAGCACTCGCCCAACCGCCCACAAAACGGCTTTTGCTTTCATTCGTCCGTATGTTATCAGCTGCGTTACATTTTCTGCTCCGTATTTTCTTTTGACATAGTCTATGAGCTTGCCTCTGTCTTTATCGGACACATCAATATCTATATCAGGCATGGACACTCGCTCGGGGTTTAAAAATCTTTCAAACAGCAAATTGTAAGGAAGCGGGTCTAGCTCTGTTATGCCGAGTATATAGGCAACTATTGAGCCTGCTGCAGAGCCGCGCCCTGGTCCCATTGGAATGCCTTCGTTTTTTGCCCAGTTGATAAAATCCTGTATTATCAAGAAGTAGCCCGGAACTTTCAATTGTTTTATTGTAGCAAGTTCTATATTAACTCTTTCCATTATTTTTTCATTGTTCAATCCATCTGCATATCTTAAAGAAACTTTATCTTTAACCAAACTTTCCAAATAATCAAATTCGTCTGGACATTCCGGGGGGCATTCAAAGCGAGGCCAAAAATCAGAGCCAACTTTTGTTTTTATTTCCACATTGCATCGATCTGCGATTTTAACCGTATTTTCCAATGCTTCTGTATCGTTTGGAAACAACTCATACATTTCTTCCGCAGATTTCAAATAAAATTCTTCTGTTGAAAAATACTCATCGCTGAATTCTATCAATTTCTTTTTTTGCTCCATGCACAAAAGAGCGGCGTGGCTTTGCGCATCTTTTTTTGACAAGTAATGCACATTATTTGTAACGACTAGTTGCCTGTTATTTTCTGCTGCGTATTTTCTCAAAAAATCGTTCACTTGTATTTCTGCATCCAGAAAATGATTTTGCAAAGAGAAATAAAGATGTTCATAATCAAAAACTTTGCACAAGCCATCTAAAAAGGCTTTCGCTCTGTTTTCCATATTTCCGCAGACATCGCGCCCAAATCGGCTTGCCATATCACCGGCTATGGCTATCAAGCCTTCTTTGCGTTGCGATAAAAAATCCAAAGAGATCGTAGGAATTTCCTGAAATTTTTCTGGATTTGTATAAGTTTCGCTGCTAATTTTAATAAGATTTTCGTAGCCTTTTTGATTTTCTGCCAAAAGCGTTAGTCTGTTGTAGGAAGATTTGTCATTGGGTTTTGCTGCATCTGTTTCTATGTATATATGGCTTCCTAAAATTCGTTTTACGCTTTTAAGTTCCTTTTTTTTATCCATTTCCATGTAAAAATTCAATATGCCAAACATAAATCCATGGTCGGTCAGGGCTATTGCATTTTGGTTCAACTCCTTTGCTTTTTTGAGCAGCGGCATTATCCTAACTGGCGCTTGCAAAAAGGAATATTCGGAGTGGACTTGCAGGTGGACGAAGGATTTATTTTGAGACGCTTCCATTTTTTTACCTCTTCTTTTTACCTTTTTTTAACATTAACGCTGGGGTTTTGGAATTTCGTTGTAAGGACACCCCGTCATCGCCCTTGGCGATGCCACCCCTCTTGGAGAGGGGAATTTTTTCAACGTAATCCTTTATTTTTTCTACAACGCTATTTATATTTTGGAAAATTTCTTTTGCTGGGATATGCAAAATATAGAAGCCTAAACTTTTTAGAAAATTATCTCTATTTTTGTCATATTCTTCTTTTCCTTTGTGGCTTGCTCCATCAGCTTCTATTATTAAGCCTATTTTATAGCAAACAAAATCTACGATATAATTGCCAATGACTTGCTGGCGATGAAAGTCTAACTCACATATTTTTGTACCTTTCAATTTTTCCCATAATATCACCTCATGTAGATAGCCCGCCTTGCGAAGATTTTTCGCTCTATTTAAAAGCCCAAAATTTTTAGGGATATTTTTAGGAGAAATAAGTGTAGAAAATTCCCCTCTCCAAGAGGGGTGGCAAGCCCCTTGTGGGCTTGACGGGGTGTCCCAACCACGATATTTTGCAATTGCCAAAGTGTTTTTTCGCATAATTTGTTCAATTTTTGAGTTTATATTTTTTCTTAAATTCGCTAAAATGTTTTTTTAAATTACCCGTAAAATTTTGTTCTTTAATGATATTATACAAATTATCCCATGATAGGACTTTAACATTATTTTTGTATTTATCTTTTACAAAATCTTTAGCTTCTTTTGCTTGTTTATAAATAAGTTTATTATCTTCTGGGATTATAAATACAACATATTTATTATTATCTTTATCTGAAACATGAATTAAATTTCTCATTATTTGATAATTTTCAAAAAAACAATCATCATTGTTGTACTTTGAGATAATTACCTTATCAGCTTCTTTTTCGTATATATTTTTGTATTTATTTAAGTGTCTTTCATCTTTTTCTGTTTTTCCAAATTTATTTTCTGTATATTTTATTTCAAAATATATTTCTTTTCCCCTTTTTGTTTCAAAATAAAAATCAAAACTTGTAGATGTTTCTCCATATTTTTTTTCTATGCTTTTTTCATCAAATTCAAAATTAACTGTTTCATAATCTACTTTTTCATTATAAAGTCCCAATGCCTGCAATATTATTTCAAGCTTCTTTTCCTTAAATAATGGAAAAAAGAAATTAATACACATTGCTTGTGAAGAATTTAAGTGATGAAAATATTGATGTATCTTTTTTTCTTTTTCTAGTTCATAAAACAATTCTTCAATTTGTCCATAAACATCAATAAGATTTTTCTTTCTAAAAGTACTGGAAAATATATGGGGACAATCCTTTCCTTGCGGATAACCTTTTCCATACCATTTTCCATTTGGCACTCTTGGATAGCTAACTTTTTTATAGCCTGCTAAATGTTTTTTTATTTCCTCTGCATACTGAGTCATATTTCATTCCTTTGGTTCATTTA
>WRMM01000048.1 GCA_009777135.1 Candidatus Fibrimonadales bacterium | reverse complement strand
CCATAATTTCTTCTTTCGGCAATTGGGTTATACGAGCCACACGTGCAAGGCTAAGCCCGTCTTTGAGCATATTCCTAGCGACTCTAATAACGCCCTTTTCCTCGGCATATTCCAGCTGAGCCTTGCGGTCAGCCTTGGCCATCATACGAGCAGTGTATAGCGAGTATTCCATATCAGTAAAGTTAGAAAAAAGTTTAACAGACATTTGGTAAAGCATTGTATATTGGGCTTCTTAAATTGTTCTGGTCAAATTTAGCGAGCTCAAACAGCCTGTCAAAAAACTTTCCCTCAAAAGAAGTTTATTCGCTTTCATTTCATCTCCTCGCTTGAAACAAATTGCAAATCAGGTTTTTTAATTGTTAAATATGAGCCATGATATAAAATCATACTTCTACACCTTTCTGTTTCATAACATCTATAATATCTTCAACTATATACTCCTTGCCCTGCGTATGCAAAACATCGTAGCAAGGGACAATGTAATCGTTTAAAATGTTGCTTTCTTTTGTGAGCATTTCATAAACAACATCCCCTGTTTGCCCAAGTTTTTCAGCAATAGACTCAATGCAAAATACAGAAAATTCCAGTTGTTTTTTGTCCATGCAGAGTATTCCATCTATCTCAATCCTTTAATTTGCTCACGATTATCTGCTCTGGCTGTATATTGACTGATTTTTTTCTATATTACCCACATGTCTTTAAAATTTGAAACCCCAGTAACAGCGGTTCCCTTGTTTCACCAAGGCAAAGTTCGCGACATGTATGATTTAGGAGAACACTTCCTAATGGTAGCGAGCGATCGTATTTCCGCTTTTGACGTAGTGCTTCCAACGCCTATACCTGGCAAAGGCAAAATCTTGAACCAGCTTTCGCTCTTTTGGTTTGAGCAGCTTGGCATGCCAAATCATTTGGTTACGGCAAATGTTGACGAATATCCTGCCGTGCTTAAACCTTATGCAGATTATCTGCGAGGCCGTTCAATGCTTGTAAAAAAAGCAAAACGCCATGACGTTGAGTGCATAGCTAGAGGCTATATAGTTGGCTCTGGCTGGAAAGACTATCAAAAAAACGGCAAAATTTGCGGCCATGTTTTGCCATCCGGAATGAAACTATGCGCAAAAATAGAGCCTGCAATCTACACTCCAAGCACCAAAGCAGAAACCGGGCACGATGAAAACATATCCTACGAGCAGACTATTCCGATAGTTGGGGAAAAAATTGCGGCGGTACTGCGAGACCTAACTTTGGAAGTTTACAGCAAGGCAAGGAATTTTGCTGCCGGCAAAGGCATTATTTTGGCAGACACAAAATTTGAGTTTGGCGAAATAGATGGCAAAACAGTTTTGATAGACGAAATTCTAACGCCGGATTCTTCAAGGTACTGGCCTGCGGAAAAATATAAAGAGGGAGAAAATCAGGAAAGCTTTGACAAGCAGTATATTCGAGACTGGCTGGAAACTCTTGACTGGAACAAGGAATATCCTGGCCCGGAAGTCCCCGCAGACGTTGTTAAAAATACTTTGGATAAATATGTGGATATATTTGCAAGGCTAACAGGAAAACAGCCTGAGCTATAGGAAACATCATGCCGCTCCATGTAAATGCTACGGACTTGGATACTATACTCCAAATTTTTGAACGAGAACTGCCCGATGCGGAAGTCAAGGCTTTTGGCTCTCGCGTTGCAGAAAGCGAACCAAATCTAGATGCCGATTTGGACTTGGCAATAGTGACTGGGCACATAATTTCTTTGGAGCGCATGATTGCTATTGAGCGCTCTACGGCAGAGGCAGGCCTGCCTTTTGCAGTGGACGTTTTTGACTATGCAAAATTAACAAATAAGTTCAAAAATTCCATAGAAAAAGAACATATCGTTATAAAAGAAAAAGGAAGATGAAAAACGAAGAGCTAAAAACAAAAAATCAAGTTAACCCTTTAATCGGGGGTATCGGGGTTTTGATATTGGCTCTTGCTATTCCGCTTTTAATTTATGCTGCGCCAAACTATTTAGGGCAAAAGAAGTTCATTGCCAATTTAGAGTTAAACTTGCCGTTCTGGCTATACCTTACTCAATTCATATTTGGCTTGGGGCTAATAATAAGCTTGGCAAAAGATTTCAGAGAATGGATAAAAAGTCTAATCCCAAATCTCAAATCTCTAATCCCTGCAACCCCCGTGATTATAGTCGCTGGCCTTGCTATCTTTGTGTGCTTGGCTTGGATTGCTCCGAGGCACAGAGTTCAAAGCGATGAAAGCATTTTTATGTCCACTGCGCAAAACATGTATGCTAACCAAATAGCAGGCTCTTGCGATGAGGGCGAATTTGACGAGAGCATGAATTTAAAATGCCACAAAAGCGTGCATAATTTTAAAACCAAGGGACAGCCTTTTATATATGCGCTTGGCATACCGTTTTTTGGGCATGATTTAAAATGGATTTTTTCCCTGCAATTATTTTTGCTTTTGGCAACGATTTTTTTGCTTTACTTTGCGGTTCGCGCATGGACTGCAAACAATAATTTAGCCTTTTTAACTGCCGCGATTTTTGCAGCGCAGCCCACAACGCTTTTTCAGTTTCGCTCCGCTTCGGTTGAGCCTCTTTACGCATTTTTATTTGCTCTCTCCGTATTTTTATTTAAATGGGCATGGGACAGAAACACAATAAGGCATTGGATTTTGCTGGCCTTGGCCCTAGCATTTTTCGCTCAAACAAGGCAAGAAACTATATTTTGCTTGGGAGCTTTTGCGGCAACTTCGATATTTAGAATGAGCAATGGGCAATGGACAATGAAAAATGTTCTTAACTCTCCATTTCCAATTTTTATGCTAACGCTTTCCATATTCTGCGCGCCTATTCTTTTAACTATAAGCTATTATCAAGGTTATGGGTTTCAAGGCGGGGAATTCAGCGCTCATGGGCATTTTATTGAGAACATAAAAAAGGCTTGGGAAATAACAGTTAATACCGAATTGGACAAACAGGGATTGCTTAGAAATCCATTTTTAAGCTCATTCACAATTTTAGCTGTGTGCGGAATTGTTTTGCTAATAGTTTTTGCCATAAAAGAATTTTACAATAACAAAAACGCTTACCAAAAAAAGAAAAACTCTCAATTATATTATATTCCCATCCTAGCATTCTTTCTCCTCTACTTTCCGCAAATTTATATGATATTTGAAAATGTTTCTGGAGATTTGTCTATTCAAATAAACCAAAGATACACCCTTGTAATATTCCCTGTTATGGCATTTTTCTGCGCTTTTGCCATAGACAAGGCTAGCTTTATTTTGCCAAAAGAAAATCGCTTGTTTTTTGTGCTTGCTGCAGCTGCTATTTTGTGGGGAAATACTTTGAGGTATAATGAGAGTTTTGAGAAAAACATAATGTATAACCGCAATCACTTAACAACAGAAGAAGTGGAAATTTTGAAATGGGTAAGAAACGAGCCTGAGAAAAATCGCATATTTGTTTATGCAAGACCTTGGCATTTTATTGGCTATGGAATGAACGCTATTCATTACAATTCCTTGAATCCGCAAAGATTAAACGAACTTTTGAAAAAATATAATGGCGAAGTTTATTATGTAAGGGGCTTGGATTGCTGGGACAGCAAAACATATCATGAAAAAGCTGTTGAGCGCCGCATTGCAACTGTATGCGACCGCTTTGAGCAAATTTATCCGATGGATATGATTTTCGATACAATTATAACCAATAATTACAGGCTTATCATTGCAAAGTTAAAATCAGATGGCGCAGGCACAAAGTTTTTTGCTCCGCAAGAGTTTAGCATTGATTTGCCAGAAAATGCGGAGTGGCTTGGAGTTCCTTCTGAGCATCGCCAGGATTGGGGCAATTTGCGAATTGACAGGTCTGTTACGGGCAAGCCTTTGACCATTGCGAAAAAACGCTACAGCAGAGGCATAGGCACGCACGCCAATGGAATGCTTAGCTACAATTTAGGCGGTAAATATGAGAGATTGACCGCTATTTTGGGATTGGATGAAGATGAATTTTGCAGCAATGGCGTTCAGGTGAAAATCTTTGGCGATGGAAATTTGCTGATAGACACAGGGAAGCTTGGATACGGCCAGGAATATCCAGTGGATATTCCTTTGAGCGAAGTTAAGCAACTGGTTTTTGAAATGGATGGCTTGGGTGAGATTAACTGCGACCACGTTGATATAGCCGTGCCGATGTTGCATAAAATTGCAGAATAGCCACCCTTTGCGGCGCTGTATCATGTCCTGCCTATGATAGACGAAAAACTCGAAAACTTGGCACTTTTCTGATGACTCGCACCCTGGACAGGCGACCTGAAATAGGGCTTGATTCATTTGACCGTTTCTTTCCAAATCAGGATACCATGCCGAAAGGCGGCTTTGGCAATCTAATCGCTCTCCCTCTGCAAAAAGAAGCCAGGGCAAAAAATCACAGCATTTTTCTAGATGAAAACATGGCTCCTTACGCCGATATTGCGCAATCGTATTTTGCGACTCGCATCTTTCGCAAATCCGGAATTCTATCAAGCCCAGAGAATGAGGCTTCCAACTTGGAACAAACCGCATATTCTTTATTGCTATGAATTTTCCCCAAAATATATCGGCTTGCCTGTCGGCTGTCTTGACGGGCTTATATCTATCCTTAAGCATTACAATATCACGCCAATTATATCAAACGAGCAAAATCACGGGAAAAATATTGACATTCAATTTTTGGGTGAACTCAGAGAAGAGCAAAAAGAAGCGTTACAAAAGCTGATGGAAAACCAAACGGGAATACTTTCCGCCTCCACCGCTTTTGGCAAAACCGTTGTGGCTCTCAGCGTGATAGCGGCACGAAAAGTGAATACAGTAATTTTGGTTCACCGCAAGCTGCTTGCGGATCAATGGACGGAAAGAATACATAATTTTCTGGGAATCCCTAAAAAAGATATCGGCTATTACGGCGGTGCAAAGAAGAAACGCACGGGAATTATTGATATTGCGGTTATGCAAAGCGTAGTGAAGAGAGACAAGGTGGAAGATTGGATAGCCGACTATGGCCAAATCATTGTTGATGAATGCCATCATATTTCAGCGGCCTCATTTGAAAGGATAATCAGAAAATGCCCAGCGTATTACCGGTTGGGTCTTTCGGCAACGGTTGTCCGCAAAGACGGCCAGCATCCCATTGTCCTGATGAATTTAGGGGATGTCCGTTACTCTAATGCCCGCTCAAATACGGAACCGCAGTTTGTACAAAAAATATTTCCTCGCTTTACGGATTTCCGCTTGGATGACGAAACTTTAGATATTCAAGAGGTTTTCCACAGCCTTTACTTGAACGAAGTGCGAAATAAATTGATTATCAAAGATATTATCGAAGTTTACAAGGAAGGACGGGAATGCCTTGTATTGAGCGAGCGCATTGAGCATTTGGATATATTGAAAGAGGCTTTGAAAGAACATGTACCGTCAATTTTTATATTAAAAGGCGGGCTTGGGAAAAAGCAGCTGAAAGCGACAATGGAAGATATTCAAAATGATTCCAAGCAAAAACTTATTCTTGCAACAGGGAAATATCTAGGGGAAGGCTTTGATTTGCCTAGCCTTGACACTCTGTTTCTGGTTTTTCCTTTTTCGTGGAAAGGCATGCTGATTCAGTACACGGGTCGCCTAAACCGCGCTTCCCACGGAAAAGAGGAGATACGTGTTTATGACTATGTTGACGGAAAAGTGCAGGTGCTGTCAAGGATGTACGGGAGGCGTTTGAGGGGGTACAAAGCTTTGGGGTTTGAGGTGCAATAGTAGCCTGCACAACAGGAGTGAACGTTTCTGAACTTTTCTATATTACTCATTATGAAAACATTCTCTCAACAAACAAGCTAAGATTTGCCCGAGAATCTTAAAGAAGATGGATTGGTTGCTGCAATCCTTCGCTTGCAGGTTCCGCATGCTGAAAATTGGGACTGGAAAGAGGATTATGCAATGGCTTTAGAGGAAAAATATGAGAATATTTATAGACGCTAATATTATTATTGATGTATTATTGAAACGAGTTGATTTTATTGGAGAGTCGGCTAAGGTTTTGGCTATATGCAAATCAAAAAAGTCTGCACTTGCCGCGGCGGCACTTACGGTTGCTGGTGTGAAATGAGGTATAGTTTCAAAACGTCATTAGACAAATCAATCTCATTTGAGTATTCATTCCATGCAGCATTACCAATTTCACCCAATTCTTTTATAAGACCGACAAAGTTATCAATTGAAAATACTTACTTCCTGTTAATCTCCTCGCTTATCAACTTCTTTATCTGCTTCATAGGCAAATGCAATTTATATTCGGCAATGCCGATAGGCTTATTTACGTCTCGCAAAGCGATTTCAACATCAACATTATTCTTGCTTGCGCACAATATCAAACCTATTGAGGGATTTTCGTCTTTCATTTTGATTTTATCGTCTAGGAGACCTAAGTAGTAATTCATTTTTCCGACATACTCAGGCTCAAACTCCCCAATCTTCAAATCAATGGCAACCAAAGACTTTAATACTCTGTTGAAAAACAATAAATCAACAAAATACTCTTTTGTCCCAGATAAAAGCCTGTATTGGTTTCCAACAAATGTAAACCCTTCGCCAAGTTCCAGCAGAAATAGCTTTATTTTTTCAACAATTCTTTTCTCTAAATCCAATTCCTTTAGTGGCTTGGTTATACCTAATAAATCCAAACTATACGAGCTTTTCAATATCTCATTCGCCTGTTCTTGCATTGTTTCCGGCAAGGCTTTTTTAAAGTTATTCACCTTTGGCAGCAACTTGGCGTTTTTATATGAATCAGCTTTTATGAAGTTTAGCAGCAAATTGCGAGTCCAGCCCATTTTAATAGCAGCTTCCACATAATATAGGGCTTCGTTTGAATCTTTTATTTTATTGAGTATAAGTCTATGGTGTCCCCAAGATAAGTTTAAAACTGCCACAGGCTGTGGCAGTTTTTTAGAATAAAACTCATAAAATCGTTTCATATCCCATAGGCTACGAGGCGAAAAACCTGTAGTATCGGGAAACTCAGCCTTTAAATCAACCGAAAGCCTATTAACAACTGAACCGCCATATCCCTTATCCAAACCTTCCTGTGACAAGTGTTTTCCTATGTTCCAATACATTTGTATCAAAGACGTATTTACACGGTTCGCTATAACCACACGTGTATGTTTTATTTCTGCGACAACTTGTCGCAGTATTTTTGCGTAGTCTTTGTCTTGGGAAACAATTTGCTTTGCCATGAGGGTAAGGTAGAAATTATGCTGCTTCTACCACTTATAAGCAGAGGCAGATACTTACGACTTTGCATCCGAGGAATAGGATTGGGAGGGCGTGAATGAAGGATAACTGGGCATTAAATGTACAATGATTCAGCAATAAAACGACCCTGAAAATTTTAATGCTGACAGCCTACACCCGCAGACCATAGCTCGAATATATAAAATTACTTTGAGGCTAAACAAACTATGAATCCTGCATATTTCTCCGCTAATGCCTTACCCGTTGAGCTTGCAAAGCCGTTCATCCAAGTATTTTGTCAATTCAGCTATGCCCAGGCTCTCTTTTCTTGCGTGAAATTCGATAAACCAGATTTGAAATTCGTCTTTGCTGTATGCTTCCAGAGAACGGCTTAATTTATAGCTTCGGCAGGCTTGCCGTCTATGAATGGCTTCCATGCTGTTTGTATCTCTTTTATCTCTATTGTAGGAGCATTTGGGTTTATTGCTATACTTTCTGTGGGTAAGCGTAGCATTGCAGGCTTTCAGCGAAAAGCCTGCATGAGATATGTATTTTTATTGAAATTATTTTTGAAGCATATTAAATGCCTCATACGGCAATTTCAAAGAATGAGTCGTCAATCTTCAAGTTCTAATTTCTTAACCCTTGAACGTATCGCTCCTCTTGTCCTTCCAAAATGTTTTGCCAAATCTCTAATATTAATGCCGTCCTCATGCATTTCAATCAATTCTTCGTCAAGCTCTTCAGTCCAAGGCATGTAAGCACCTTTATGTCTTGTTCGGATTTCTCCAACTGAATATGATTTCTCTGCTACGCCAGAGTTTGTTCTTTCTACAATTATTGATCTTTGTGTGGTTGAGATTTGCCTATCTTCTATTTTGGTATTTTTCATTACATGAATCTGTTTGGAAGGAGCAAAAGATACAGGCATTAAAGTTTCAGGTATATGAATGCTATTTTTTGTTCTTGTGATTGCCACGTATAAAAGATTTATTTCTTCATTTAGTTTTGCATAATTTATGTTATCTTTCTTAATATCAGCTACAAATTTCTTTAACTCATCTTCTGAAACAAAGTCGTTTACTATTTGAATAGTATCATATTCCATTCCTTTGCAACGATGGACGGTTGAAAAAATCATTTCCGCATTTTCTTTATCTTCATTACTGACATGCTTTTCTTTAATTGTATTTATTATGCCAGGAATTTTGTTTCCGTATTCCTTTACTATATCAACCATCATTCCAAGCTGAATGTCTCCTGTTTTTTCAATGTACTCTTCAAGCTCTCTGATATTTTTCATTTCTTTTATTAATTTGTCTTTTATCAATCTGTATTTGTTGTTATATAAATTCAGCACATCATATAAAGATGTTCCCTCATCCGCATAAGTATATGAGCTTATATTTCCTTCAAAATATATATTCTTTGCCTTTTTCTTGTCAACTACATAATCAATGGCTTTCAGTTGCAAGTCCATGTGCTTATGCGCCTGTCTCTGCCATCTTTTCTATTGCCGTTTCTCCAATTTGGATATTCCATGATAGTTTCCCTTTGGAGCTTTGAGTAATACACAGCTTGCTTTTCTTTGAAAAACTCCGCAAGCTGTTTAACTTCGCATACGGCATGCCTCTTCGCCGCTTCGCCATTGTCTGGGTTAGCCAGGAAGTCTTTTATGTATAAAACCAAAATTTCTTGGATAGGCTTCTCCGTTTCAATCCGCAGGTATTCTCTTTTTATCCCCCGGACTTTTGCTTCACGCCATTGCGATTGGGGAGCGTTAACCCATTGTCTCCCTATCCTCCGGGTTTATGCTCTGCATTACGGCATTGTGAGCCTTTTTCCAAAGTTTCTCAGGCTGAAGGCTGCTGACATCGATAGTGTACTGGATTCTCCGTCCGTATTGTTTGTCGACAAGCCGAATGTAGCTCTTGCCTTTTGCCACGAATCTGTTAATATAAGCCATGTTTCATCTCCTGCTTTGTAGTATATATTATTTCTCTAGGATTCCTAGAAACGATAATAATATTTGGGCTTTTCTGGGCTTTTACGCATATCTTTTTCATGCAGGATTGGCGCAGTTTAACCTTTCCTTTCCTGCATGGGAAAATACAGCATATCCCCAGCAGGTCGCATAAATAGGGCTTCGATGGCGATTAGGCGTGAAAAATGAGGTTTTCAGGGAAGATAGGAGAAGGGAGGTTTACTCCCCTTTGGTGGCTCGAACAGACGGCGGATACACCCCTAATTAAATCATTGTTTTCTATATTACCTTTCAAGCTTATGTTAGTTACGTTTTTATTTATTGCGCCTTTTGCTTGCTCTTGTTTAATGCTTGCGTCTTCTCGTATGGATGCGAAGGCTTCTTTTGACCTTGGCCTTTTGTGCTCGGCGCTTATATTTGTTTTGGCTAGTGCGCTTGTAATTTTGGGTGGGCAGCAAACTGGTTCTTACCTTTGGTTTTCGCTGCTTGGCATAAGTGTTGATTTTTCGCTTTATTGCCATGGGCTTTCAATGTGGATGGTTTGGCTTACTGCTTTGCTTTCGCTCCTTGCATGTGCTTATTCGAGGTCTGCTCTTAATTTTGGTATTAGGGAATTTGTGGCAGGTTTGTTGGCTTTGGAGGGTGCAATAATTGGGGCGTTTCTTTCTGCTCAAAACATTGTGCAGTTTTTGTTTTTCTTTGAAGCTATGATTTTGCCTGCTGCTGTGTTAATAGCTTTGCATGGTGGTTTAAAAAGGCGGCGGGCGGTTTTGGTGTTTGCGATTTACACTTTGTGCGGTTCAATTCCGTTTATATTCGGCGCATTGTTTTTGGTTGTTAAAGCTGGCAGCGTGAATGTTTTAGATTTAACGGAATCTTTGAAAGCTTTGCCTGTTGCTACTCAAGTTTCGTTGTTAGTAGCGTTTTCTATTTCCTTTGCTGTGAAAACGCCGTTGTTTCCGTTGCATAGTTGGCAAGGTATAAGCTATTCAGAAGCTCCTGCGCCGCTTTCTGCTATTCTTTCTGGAGCTATGGCAAAGGTTGGTGTTTTTGGTTTTGCGGTTTGGGTTATTGCAATTTTTGAAGTAACGCTTA
>WRMM01000047.1 GCA_009777135.1 Candidatus Fibrimonadales bacterium | reverse complement strand
TATAAAAATCCACTAACTCATCCTGGCTTACATAGCCTGTTTGAATCACGCTTTTTTCTATGCCAAGCTCCTTGGCTTTTTGATTTCCGCTAAATTGGTCAAATGCTTTGCCAACAAGCGCAATGCAGCAATTATCTTTGTTCTTCATTTTTGCAAAAGCGCTTATGAATTTTTCCACATTTTTGTGAGGCGCTAAATTTCCCACATACAGCAAGATTTTCTTATTCAAAGGAATGGAGTATTTTTCACGGAGATATTCAACTGCAGATTTTTCTTTGATAATAAATTCCTCATCTGCTCCGAGAAGCGTAACGGAAATTTTTTCAGGTTTTATTTTGAAAAACTTTATTAGATCTTTTTTGGTGTTTTGCGATATTGTAATAATATGCTTGGCTTTTTTGCAAGCAAGCCAATTCATAAAGTAAAGGTACATATATATAATTTTGCTTATTCGGTTGTATTTTTTATGCGGCAAAAATTTTGGATAGACTAAATGAGTTAAATCACATATTGTTATAACAATTTTTCCGCAATACAGCAAAGGTATATTGCAGTGCGGAACGTGCAAAATGCTTGGTTTTGTTTTGCGAAGGGTTTGGTATGGGAAAAAGATTTGCTCTTTGATTCCGTAAATGGGTGCAGTGAATGGAATTACATTTGGTTTTGAAATTAATGCCGGGTCGCCTAAAATTGCATTGTAATTTATATGTTTCAATAAATTTCGCAGGTAGGTGCCCGCTCCGTTCCAGGCAAGCATCCTTGAATCTATTGCTATTCTATTCATTTATTTTTCTCGCAAATTGTCAGCAAGTTCAGTTTGAAGGCTATTTTAGGTTTGCCAAAAGCACAATTCAAAAATTTTGACAGCAGCCATGAAAATGGTTTTATTCCGCGAAAAAATGAGCGAAAAGAATCTCTGTGAATTATTTTAAAACCACTGTCGCTAACCAAATTATCAACTCTGTTTCTTGTTAAAATCAGAGAATGAGAATAGTCTCCGTCAAAATAATCTGCGCCCCAGTCAAGATAATCTGGGTGAAACAGCAATAGTCTGCCACCTGGTTTTAGCAGGGAAAAAATTTCGCCAAGAACTTTTAGGGCTTCTTTAAAATCCATAAAATGCTCAAATATATGGCACATAATAACCAAGTCAAAATTTTCTTTTTTCAACTCGCTTGGAAAGGGTGGAACCTGCGCGCATATAGCGTTAAAACCCTGCTCGCTTAACCTGTCGCATAAAATTTTATTTGCCTCTATGCCGGTATAATCTATGTTTATGCTTTTTAAATATTGCGCAAAGTCTCCTCTGCCAACCCCTATTTCCAAAACCTTTGGATTTTTGGGCAATCCTTTGAGCGCTGGTTTTGCAAGCGCAGGCACAAGCCTGCTAGCTTGAAATTTTGCCAAGCGACCAGCTTTACGGTTTAGGTAAAAATCGTAGAACATTCCAAACTGCTACTCCCAAAAGCAAAACTGCTCCTGCCGCCCCAATCCACAGCGAAAATCTAAGACTGCTTGAAGAATAACGCAGTTCCACAACGGATTTTCCGCTTGGCACAGGCACAGCCATAAACGTGCTGAAGGCTCTTAAAACCTCTTCATCTTTTCCATTGATTTTTGCTTTCCAGTATTTGTGGTAATTTTCAGAAATAAACAGCAAGCCATTTTCTGGCGATTCAATTTCAAATGTCAATTTGTCTTTTTTATCGCCGATTACTTTGGCAGTAGCGTTATGCAGAGATTGGGTTGCTCCAATGGTTGGGTTATTTTCCAGCAGCAAAACGCTTCTGTAATCAAAAAACGGTTCCTTTAATTGTTCTATTATTTTTTCTTGGCTCTCCATGGTTTCCCAATTATAATACATTCTTATTCTGCCTAAATCGCTGGGATTTTTTTGCACTCCGGTGCCTTGCGGGCCATCGAAAATTATATAGCCTATATTCATTATATCAAACATTGCTGAATTTTGCAATTCTTCTTTGAAAATGCGGTAAGTAGCTATTTCGTTATCGTGAAAGCCAAGAGCATTTCTCATATTGTAGGCTGGGAAAATATTTCCGCTTATTGAAGGCTGCCGAGTCACTGAATATACTCTGGAACGTTCCATATCGTTTGGATTGTCTC
This sequence comes from Candidatus Fibrimonadales bacterium, assembly GCA_009777135.1. Classification (GTDB taxonomy): domain Bacteria; phylum Fibrobacterota; class Fibrobacteria; order Fibrobacterales; family Fibrobacteraceae; genus Fibrimonas. Next base: position 8,535 of record WRMM01000047.1, on the reverse strand, counting down.
TTTTTATAGCTTGTATAATAGGATGATTTGGGTTGTGATATTGAACAGCAGGCACGTTTTGAACAAATGGATAATTTATTATATACAAATCCACCGCTGCCACCGCCATTAAAATCAAGGCTTTTTGCGCCAAGCCCATTTTTTCATTTGAAAGAATAAAAAACGCAACGCCCAAAGTAGCCACAATAATCGCAAAAGACACTAAAGAATGCGAAAACAAATTAGCAGCTCTCGCAAAATCCACAGGCTTAAAATAACTCCCCTCAACAGGAATTAAAAAGAAACTAGCAACAATCAAAAACGGAACCGCCCAAAGAATAGTGTGCAGAGTTTCTTTTTTGGGGTTTGGGGTATGGGGTATGGGGTATAGGGATATTTTAACTTTTATAAAGTAGGCGCCGTATATGGCTATGAATATGGCTACTGGGATGCCGTTTAGAGATTCCCAAGCGTAGCGAAAGATTAGGATTGCTGATAATAGAATGCCGTATAAGATTGCGCCTTGTTTAAGGACTTTTTTGTTTTCTTCCAAGTTTTTCAGCACGGGCGCAGCCAAGAATAAAAAGGCTAGAGGCATCCAGAAAATTGACATACTGGGCGCGCGAAAGTTTTTTACGCCCGGAATTATGCTGTACCAAGCTTGGAACAAAAAGGAATGCAAGCCTACAGCGTAAGATAGCGCTATAACGCTGCCAAAAAACCAAAACAAAGCATGCTTTCTGTTGCTTGGCAGCAAACAGCCACACAAGGCTAAAAAGGTGAGCAATGCGCCGCAAGCATCGGCATTGAGTTTAAACGGGTTTTGCCCCCAGTAAACATTGGTGTTTGGATTTGGCTGTTCTTTGTGAACATCAGTGCCCAAAAATCCGGGCAAAATCATTGCGGCAAGTTCTTCGCTGTGCAGGCTCCAGCTGGCAGAATGCTCAATGGTTGTTTTTTCTGCGCTGCCTCTAACGGAAGCTGTTGTTGTAAATGAATAAGCAGGAATAATCTGGAAGGCTGAGATTGCCAAGCCAATGGAGAGAGCAAGAACTGTAAGCCCAAAACGAATACTGCGTTTTTTTGCAGGAAGGGAACTTGAAAAAAGCTCAAATAAAACAAAAAATCCTGCGCCCCAAAAAAAGAAATATGTGAGCTGCAAATGCGGAGATGTAATCATCCAGACAACGGATAGAGCCGAATAAATCAAGTGTTTGAGCGACCCTTCGCGAAGCAGGCGCAAAAGAGAATACATAGCAAAAGGGGCTATGCCAAATACCATCATTTTGCCTTCGTGCCCGCCATAAATATAAGTGAAATATTGTGGGCTTAAAGCATAGAGAAAGCCAAGCAGCGCACCCCATTGCCATTTATCAGTTAGATACCTGCCCAAAATGAATGCAGAAACAAATGCTGTCCATATAATAAATATAAATATCCAGCCTTCCGCTCTGCCTGGGTCCATAAAGAATCTTAGCACCGTTAGCGGGTGGTAAAGCGATCCGGAAATAGCGTCTATAGTGGGAATTCCGCCTAAGCGGGAATTATCCCAAAGCGGAACAATGTAATTTTGCGCCCTAAGATAATAAGTGCCAAGCCCATTCAGCGGGTCGCTGTTGAGCATTAATTTTGAGCTGTCAAAAATAAACTCGTTGAATAACAATAATAGCAGCGCAAGGAATGCCAGCGCTGCTATATAAAAAGCATTATCTTTTTTCAAGGACTATTAATCCTCGTCGTCTAACAGTAATTGTTTGCGTTTGCGTACAATTAAAAGGGCTACCGCTACAGAGACAATAACTGTTGCGGCAATAACGATATAGGTGGCGACTCTATTCATAAAAAAAACTCCTATGGTTGATTGTTCATTGGTAATATAGAAAATATTTAGTCAAACTTAATGCTCTGGAGCATGGAACAAGCGACATGTGGAACTACATTGGCTGGGACATGGGACATGATTTCACCTCGCTTGTCCCATGTTCCATGGCAAGTAAATCGACTTTACTTAATAGCGTTACGCTCCAGCATTAGCGTGTAGTTTGTTATGTCGCAGACTTCGCTTGGGCCAAAGTATTGTATGGGACCTGGGTATAGGTATTCTTCGCCTTTTGCCCAGTCGTTTCTGTGCTCGGCAAAATATTTGAAGGGCTTGCCGTTTAAGTCAACTAGGGCTTTTTGAATGACTGGTTTGTCTGCGCCGTGCCTGCGTTCTATGTTCATCATCATTGTGGTGGGAACTCCGCCAGCTGTCCAGTTTTCAATGCCTGCAGTTAAGTTGCGAACAGAGGCCATGTAGCCAGTCTTTTTGTGAAGCACCAAAACGGAAGCCGCATACCCAAGGCTGTAGCAGTAATCTGCGTCAAAATTGGAGGGAGCTGCGCAACGACCCTCATAGCCAAAGAAGTGGCTTAGAGCGCCAAATTTGCCTTTGAAAGCACGGACTTTGAGTTCTTTTGCCACCATTTCTATGAGCAGTTTTTCCGTTTCAATCAATGAAACTTGAACATTGCCGTGCGGATCGCGGTCTAGCATAAGCTGCAGCTGTATGCCTTCTGGCAGGCTTTTCAGCAATTTTGCAGAAGCCTCGGAAATGTGTTTGCAAGCTGCTTCTGCCATGTCTGGGGTTTTGCCTGCGTTTTTAATTTCTGCTTCGTTGTGGGCAAGCGCCTCGTTAAGCTCAGAAATCAAGGTTCCAAATTCTGGAATAAATTCAACCAAACCCTCGGGTATAAGGGCTACGCCAAAATTTTTGCCAGCTCCATAACGCGCAACTATAATATCAACAATGGAAAATACCACCTGTTCCAATGTCATTTTCTTTTCTTTTATTTCTTCTGAAATCAAGCAGATATTCGGGCGTGTTTGAAGCGCGGCTTCTAAACCTATGTGGCTTGCGGAACGCCCCATGAGTTTGATAAAATGCCAGTATTTGCGAGCGGAATTTGCGTCTCGCTCAATATTGCCTATGAGTTCGGAGTAAGTTTTAACGGCGGTGTCAAAGCCAAAGGATGTTTCAATATATTCATTTTTCAAATCTCCGTCTATGGTTTTTGGGCAGCCTATAACTGAGCAAGATACTTTTTTTGCCATAAAGTATTCAGCTAAAACAGCAGCGTTTGTGTTGGAATCATCGCCGCCTATAATAACAATGGCATTCAAGTCCAGTTTTTTTGCTACTTCAATGCACTTGTCAAATTGCGCTGTGCTTTCTAGTTTTGTGCGTCCGCTTTGGATTATGTCAAAGCCGCCTGTGTTGCGGTATTTATCCATCAGCGCGCGGTCTATTTCAATATATTTTCCTTCTTCAAGCCCGCTTGGTCCGCCCAAAAAGCCATAAAGCTTTGAGCCTCCTATAACGGCTTTAATTCCATCAAAAATTCCTGCTATCACATTATGACCGCCCGGAGCCTGACCGCCTGAGAGAACAACGCCAACATTGAGCGGCCCGCCTGCGGTTTGTTTTTCTTCTGAGGCATCAAATGTTAAAACGGGCGCTCCGTAGGTGTTTGGGAACAAGTCCTTTATTTTTTCTTGGTCGCGAACCGATTCGGTAGCTTTGCCGGAATTTATCAAGGCTTTCAAAGGCCCATTGCGAAGCGATTTTGGCAATTTAGGTTTATACTCAGCGCGAGCCTTGCCAAGAACAGAAAGATTTTCAGCCATTTTTTTTCTCCAAAGGTTTTTTGGAGAATATAGAAAACAAAAAACTAAATTTTCTACCTTCGTTCCCACTATGCAAATTCAGTTAACCATTAGTAAGGTGTTTGCTCCATGCCACTGTTCATAAACGCACACTGCCACCTAGAGCTAAGCAACCTTGCAGGTAAACTCCCGCGTAACAAGCCTTTCTTTGAATGGCTAGCCGAGCTTCGCAAAGAAGTAACAAACTGGACAAAAGAAGATTATCAAAAAAGTTACATTAAAGGCTTGGAACTTTCCAATTCTGATATAGTTTACGACGTTGGAAATCAAGTGTCTGAACCTAATACCCAATACCCAATGCCCAATACCCAAATTCTCTCCATGCACGAGATAATTAAACAGTCGCTTCCTTTTCCTTGTACTCCTCATTCGATTTATGCTACTCCGCCGGAGCTTGTTAGGATGGCTATTAAACAATGCCGGAAGGCTGGCATACCTTGGAGTATTCATTTGGCAGAGTTTGATGATAATGATAGATTTAGTGATTTTTTGGAGATTTTTAAAGATGAATTGGGGCTTGTTAAGAATGGGTTTATAGTTCATGGAAATTTTTTAACAGAAAAAGACTTGGATTTTATGGCGAAAAATGATATTGCCCTTGTGCATTGCCCCCAAAGCCATGAATGGTTTGGACATAAAGACCCGGATTTTGAAATGTGGAAAAAAAGCGGGATAGATATTTGCATTGCTACGGACAGCTTGGCTTCGGCAGATTCTTTGGATTTAATGGAGCAGATAAAAACTTTGTTCAGGCGATATCCAAAAGCATTTACTCACGAAGAAGCCATGGCCGCAATAACTGTTACGCCTAGAAAATACTTGGCGAACTTTTTCAATAAAACTTGAGTTAAGACCTCCATTGAAACAACATTGGAATAGCTAGCTCAAAAGAATGCAAACTCCATAGCCATCAACTCAAAATCTCTTTCCGCTTCCAGTGCCTTATTCATTGCGTCGTAATAATATTCAATCTCCAGCAAATAGTTTAGCAGCGAAATTTCGCCAGCATCCAATGCCTTTTTCAATAGCGGTTCATTGCTGTTTTCAGTGAGTGACCGACGAAGTTTCTGTATAATTTCTTGTAAAGCAACGGTTTTGAAATAATTTCTTCGCAAACGGTTGTAAAATTGCGTTTTGCCATCTTTTAATTCCAACTCCGCCACCCGTGCCTGTGCCTTAGCCTCTTTAATGCGGTTTTTATTTTCCCAAAGAGGAATGCTCAAGCCTAGCGTTATGCCGTGAGAAGGCTCATCAGCGATGTTTTCGCTCATATAACCCACGGAAAATTTTGGCAAACTCATTGCGTGGCTGAGCTTTATCTGCTGCTTGTCCAATTCTATTTGCTTGCGGACATATTGCAAGGCAGGATTTTTATTTTCTGCTGCTGCATACCATTCTTCAAAATTAGAGGGGAAGGCATTGGCTGGATAACTTTCAGCGTTGAAAGCAATTTCTTTGCCTCCGTTCAGTCGCTTTAACTCTGCGAGCAAAGCGGTGCGTTCTGCTTCAATTTGAGCAACTTCTGCCTGCACAGAAATTAGGTTCAATTGAGCCTTGTTGCGTTCCAAAATATTAGTTTCGCCCTTTGCAAGGTTGGTTTTGTAGGCTTTGGCAATGAGTTCGGCGTTTTGCAAGCGCATGGCATATTCTTTTGCGAGAGCGTTGTAGTATATCAGTTCAATGCAAATTTGCTTTGCAAAAAGCAATGTGTTTATTCGCTCTGCTTTGTATGGCAACTCGGTGTTTTCGTTTTGCAGTTCGGCAATTTTGCTGCGATGCTTGTAAACCGTTGGAAAATCAAATGTTTGCCTAACGGAGATGTCTATGCGGCTGTAAGGATTCTCCCATATATGGCTAAATTCTACTTCCGGATCGCTAGGTGAAAGCCCTATGCGGTTGCTGATTTTCTGTGCCTCTGCCTGTTCTCGCAAAACAGCGAGCGTGGTATTGTTTGCTTCTATCTGTAGTAAAACACTTTCGTATTCGTTTTGCGAATTTGCGTTCAATGCGGTAAACGCAAGCAATATGCTAGCCAACTTTTTCATCAATATTAAAATAAATAAACAATGTGTAGAAATTATGTAGCAAGTCTTGAACCTGCGCTGCTGCTCGGTTATCATCAGGTTGGTAGTTAATAAAAGTAAGTCATATGTTAGGACATAGCAACATAAACACAACAGCACAAGTAATTTAGTGCCTATGGAGTGGGGTGTGGAATGAAAAACTTTCACAAATGGAACGTATTTTATTTTCTACATTATTCCCATGACATTAGAACTACCTAAATTGCCCTACGGGTTCAACGAGCTTGAACCCCATTACGATGCTGCCACAGTAGAAATTCACTACTCAAAGCACCATGCAGCCTACACAGCAAACTTGAACAAAGCTGTTGAAGCGGCAGGGTGGCAAGGCAAAAGCATAACAGAAATCTTAACCAGCCTTGAGCTTGCTCCCAAGCCTCAGCAGACGGCTCTAAGGAACCACGGCGGCGGTTATCACAACCATTGCCTGTTTTGGGAATCCCTTACTCCTAAAGGCACAGGCAAAGCCGTTGGCGAATTGGCAAAAGCAATAGACGCCAAATGGGGAAGCTTTGAGGCTTTCGCAGAAGCATTTACTGCCTGCGCAATGGGGCATTTCGGTTCTGGCTGGGCTTGGCTTGTGAAAAATAAAGCAGACGAGCTAGAAATCGTAGATACCCACGACCAAGTTAGCCCCGTTAGCTTGGGCTTAAAGCCCATAATAGTAATTGATGTTTGGGAACACGCTTATTATTTGAAATACAAAAACCTTCGCGCAGACTGGATCAAGGCGTGGTGGAGTATAGCGAATTGGGAAAAGGCTGAAGAGCGGTTTAAATAAAAAGACAGCTTTGCCAGCGTAAAATCAATACCTATAATTCTCCGCCTTGTAAGGCCCATCCACATTGACGCCAATGTAATCTGCTTGTTCTTTGGTTAGCTTGGTCAGTTCAACGCCTAGCTTATCCAAATGCAAACGAGCTACCTTTTCGTCTAGGATTTTTGGCAAGGTATAGACTTTGCCTTCTTCGTATTTTGTGCCGCTAACGGTTTTTTTGCCCAGAGCGTTTAGCCACAAATCTATTTGAGCAATTGTCTGGTTTGTAAAGCTTGCGCTCATAACAAAACTGGGATGGCCTGTTGCGCAGCCCAAGTTCAGCAAACGGCCTTCTGCCAAAATCAAAACGCTATGGCCATCTTTGAAAATCCACTCATCGTATTGAGGCTTTATGTTTCTCTTTTTGATGCCCTTGATTTTCTTCAAACCTGCCATGTCAATTTCATTGTCAAAGTGGCCGATGTTCCCAACCACAGCGCGGTGCTTCATTTTTTCCATGTGTTTGGCTGTGATAATATTCATGTTGCCCGTGGTGGTAACAAAAAAATCTGCAATGTCAACAACGCTTTTCAAACTGCGAACCTCATAGCCTTCCATGCTTGCTTGCAGCGCGCATATCGGATCTATCTCGGTTATTATAACGCGCGCTCCCTGACCTTTCAGGCTTTGGGCGCAGCCCTTGCCAACATCGCCATAACCGCACACAACGGCTATTTTGCCGGCAATCATAACATCAGTGGCGCGGTTAAAGCCATCAATCAAAGAATGGCGGCAGCCGTAGAGATTGTCAAATTTGGATTTTGTCACAGAATCATTCACATTTATGGCAGGGAAAGGGAGTTCCTTCTTTTTTGCCATTTCATAAAGGCGAAGAACTCCTGTTGTGGTTTCTTCTGAAACGCCTTTTATTTCGTTGCGGATTCTTGTCCAGTGCTTTGGATTTTTTGCTAAAGTTTTTTTGCAAAGCGAAAGGAAAACTCCCCATTCTTCGCTATCGGTTTTTGGATTGTGAGCAGGAACTTTGCCTGCGGATTCAAACTGCGCTCCGCGAATAACCAGCATGGTAGCATCGCCGCCATCATCCAGAATCAAATTCGGAACCTTGCCGTTTGGAAATTCCATAGCGCGTTTTGTGCAGTCCCAGTACTCTTCCAGAGTTTCGCCTTTCCATGCAAAAACGCTAACGCCTTTTGGATTTTTTGCCGTGCCATTTTTGCCAACGACAGTAGCCGCCGCCGCATGGTCTTGGGTGCTGAATATATTGCAGCTTACCCACTGGACTTCTGCGCCAAGCTCAACAAGCGTTTCAATCAAAACCGCTGTTTGAATTGTCATGTGCAGGCTGCCCATTATGCGAGCGCCTTTCAACGGAAATTTGCCTTTATACTCTTTGCGAAGAGCCATCAGGCCCGGCATCTCTGTTTCTGCGAGTTCAATTTCCTTTCTTCCCCAGTCAGCTAGGGAAATATCCGCAACCTTGTATTGCAAAGCCATATTTTAGTTCCCTGTAAGCGCGATCAATAAAACTGTTGCCACAAAAATAACGGAAACAATTATGAACTCCACTGGGTTCTCTATAATCGCTTCTTTTGCCGGAGCTGCCGGAGCAGGCACGGTTGGCGTAGCGGGCGCAGGTTGCGTTGGAACCTCAGGAGCAACTTCTGTTGCTACGGGTACAAGCTCGGCAACAGGTGCTATTTCTGCAGTTGGTATTATTTCTGCAACTGGAACAGGCTCTGCAACAGGTGTTATTTCTGCAACTGAAGCAGCTTCTGCTACCGCTGGTGCTTCAGGAACAGCTTCCGCTATTGCCGGTGTAGCAGGTTCAGACTCAGCAACTGGCACTGCTTCAGCAGTTGATGCAGGTTCCGCAACTGGAGCAACTTCTGCTACCGGTGCAGGCTCGGTAACTGGAGCTTCTACTGCAGGCACAGGTTCAGTGGTTGCGGCTTCTGCCACTAGTGCAGGCTCTTGAGCAAAAACCCAAAT
>WRMM01000046.1 GCA_009777135.1 Candidatus Fibrimonadales bacterium | reverse complement strand
TATTTTCAATTCTTCTGCTATTACTTGCGAGAATATCATGTCTTTTTCCTCAGTAAAACTGCTACTCGGAATAGCGAGATTTGAACTCACGGCCTTCTGCTCCCGAAGCAGACGCTCTACCAGGCTGAGCTATATTCCGGTTTGAAATATGCGAGTTAAGCAAATTTCAAGGGGTAATATAGAAACTTCTAGGTTCAACTATAAAAACAAGCAGAAAGATAATGCTCTCAACTTCTGCCACTTCCGAATGTTCTCGTGATGCCCCGATAACAAAATATCCGGAACTTTCATTCCTTCAAACTCTTGCGGTCTAGTCCAAACTGGGCAACCAAACATTCCATCTTTAGCAAAGGAATCTGTTTCTGCGCTTTCTGCATCGCCAAGCACACCTGGGATTAACCTAACAACGGCATCGCTCAAAATCATTGCAGGTAGTTCACCGCCGCTAACTACATATTCCCCAACACTCACAGATAAGTCTATCCTGCTTTCCCTAATGCGCTCATCCACACCCTTATAATGCCCACACACCAAAACCAAATGTTCTTTTTGAGAAAGTTCTTTTGCCAAAGAATGCGTGAGCGGAACTCCATCTGCAGCAAGCAGAATTACAGTGGCGTTGTTTTTCTTTGGCTCGCAAAAATCAATGGCTTTTGCAAGCGGCTCTGGTCGCAGCACCATTCCAGCTTCAATGCCGTAAGGGTCATCGTCCACTTGTCCATAGTCGTTGATGGCAAAATCTCTTAAATGTATTGCGCTAAAATTCAAAATTCCGCTTTTTTGAGCGCGCCCCATTATTGAGCAATTCATGGGAGCAAACATTTCTGGGAACAAAGTGATGCAGTCGATTTTCATGGGTTTATGCCAATCGCTTCTTTATAGTCAAAATATTTTTATTTCCAATACGCTTATATTCTATTGCATCCATAATTTTTTTTACCATAAAAATTCCCAAACCGCCTATCTCTCGCTCCTCTGCGCTTGCGGTGGTGTCGGGGTCTTTTTTTTTGATAGGATTATAAGGCTTTCCCTTGTCTTCAAATTCAATAACAACGTCGTCGTCTGCTGATACGCGAATTGTTGCTCCGCCTGTTTCGGGGCAATATGCATAACGCGCAATATTAACAAAAATTTCTTCTACGGCAATAGCAATCTGCGTTTGCAGCTTCGCTGGGCAGCTTGCAGATTCCAATTTTTCTGCAACAAAGTCTTGAACTGCGTTTAGGTTCTCTAATTGCGCTTCTATAATAAGCTCTTCCATATTTCCTTCTTCACAACGTTAATGTAATAATATTTTTCCCGTCTAAATACTCGTGTCGCATAGTTTTTGAGCTTTTTTTTACCATCATAACAGACAAATCGTCTTCTGCCGTTTCCAAAGCGTTGGAATTTTCACCGCTGTATGATATTGACAATTCATAAGTGCCCAATTTTTCTGAAAAATTTAAATTTAATGAACAAGCTCCGTATTTCGGCGCAACAATGTTCAATATCAATTCCTCAGCCAGCAATTGCAATCGATTAGCGCTCTTTTTTTCAATGGCATGGCGAAAGCAAAAGTTTTCTATACCGCTCAGCATTTCCACATAGTCAAAATTCATGCCCGATACATAGTAAGCAAAGGATCGGATTTTATAAATGAAATTTCTGGTTTTGGGTTTCTTGGGATTTTCAAAAATCTGCTCAGGGCTTCCGTCTTCGTAAATTCCGCCATCATCTATATAAAACACGCGGTTTGAAACCTCGCGAGCAAAATCCATTTCGTGCGTCACAACAAGCATGGTCATGCCAGATTTCGCAAGATTTCGCATAACTGCAATGACTTCGCTCACCATTGTGGGGTCAAGCGCACTGGTAGGCTCATCGAATAAAATAACCTCAGGCGACATTGCTAGGCACCTTGCTATAGCAACGCGCTGTTTTTGCCCGCCAGAAAGCTGGCGCGGAAAATACCTTGCCCGCTCAGCCAAACCAACCGCTTTAAGAAGTTCCATCGCTTTTTCTTCCGCTTCTTCTTTGGATTTTTTGAGCAGCTTAACTGGACCTGCCGTAAGATTTGCCATAACATCCAAATGGCTGAACAAGCCAAAATTTTGAAATACCATGCCCATTCTGCGGCGAATGGAATCCATATTTTTGCTTGTCAGTTTTACGCCGTCAAAAAATACCTCTCCGCCTGTGGGTGCGTCCAAAAAGTTGATTGCCCGCAAAAGCGTGCTTTTGCCAGTGCCAGAAGGACCAATGATTGAAATAACCTCGCCTCTTTCTATTTCTGCATTCACATTGTGAAGAATTACGTTTTTTCCAAAGCGTTTTTCAAGATTTTTAATGGAAATCATGCTCATTGGCCAGTTCCCTCATTGTTGATTTTTTTGATAATCAATTTGAATAACTGCACACAGATAGTAGTTACAATAAGGTAAATCAAAGCGATAAAAATAAGCGGGAAATAGGCATCGTAAGTGCGGCTGCGTATAATGTCTCCTGCTCGCGTTAAATCTTGAATGGCTATAAACCCGACTATTGCGGTTGCTTTCACAAGCTCAACAAAGCCGTTTGTGTAAGCTGGCAAGGCACGGCGCACTGCCTGCGGCAAAGTAATAGTTGCAAATGCTTTAAAAGATGAAAAGCCTATGCTTCGCGCTGCCTCAATTTCTACGGTGTCAATGGTTTCTATAGCGCCTTTCAAATTTTGCGCTATAACCGCGCCGTTTACCATAGTGAATGCCGCTATTGCAACAAGAATGTTTGAAATATCCACGCTGCCGAATATTATGTAATAAGTTATCATAAGCAGCACAACCGCTGGCGTTCCGTAAATAAAACCGCAGTAAAGGTTGGCAAGCCATCGTATAAATTTGTTATTTCGCAAGAGCAGAAAGCAAATAAGGCAAGCAAAAATTGTTCCAAAAAATTGAGCGGCAATGGAAATCAGCATTGTAACGCCAAGCCCATTGCTTATCATTTTCCAGCGATTTTCGGTAATGAGGTTACGTTCCACGCCTGTTTTTACCCAAGTGATAAAAGCGTTTTCTGTTTTTGTTTCTGTAGGCAATGCCAAATCTGTTCTTTTCACAACCAAAACTGCAAGGAGCTTGTTTATTCCATCAGACATTATAGCACTTTGCTTTCGCTCTTCTGTTAAATCAAAAGAAGCTGCGGAAATATCCGCTTTTCCCGAAGAAACATATAAAAGAATTCCTCCATAAGACATATCTCTGTAATCCATTTTTTTGCCCAAAAATTGAGCAAATCTCTGCATTGTTTCTATTTGAAAACCAACAATTTCATTGTCTCTGCCCAAAAAACTCATTGGAGCAAATCCAGAGGCTCCAGCAACAATAAGCGTTCCGTTTTCACCGCTTAGTTCAATTTTCGGCAGAGTATCAGGAAAAGTTTCATTCTCTCTCCATCTTGCATTCATTTCTGCTAATGTTCCGTCTGCTTTTATTTTTGCAAGAAATTCATTGAATTGAGCGCAAATTTCTTCGTTTCTGCACACTGCTCCATCTTCAATTTTATATAAATCTTCGGGAATGTAAATAACTTCCAAATCAGAATAGCGTTCCTGAGTTTTTAAGCTATTTACAAAATAATCCGGTTTCAATGCTGCATCTGTTTTGCGGAGTTTTACCGCTTCAAGCATTTCTCCAAATTCCTGAAATTGAACCACATCTTTTGTTTTGAAAATTCTGTTCGCTTCTCTTTCATCAAGGTTGTCGCCAACCTGAACCGCAATTCTTTTTTCAATAAAATCAGACCATTGCCGTTCTGTTTGGCCAACCGCCAAATTCGCTAAAAGCAACGTAATAATAAACATAAATACAATTTTCATGGATAAAACTCTTTTTCTTTGGGGAATATAGTAATCGCTGATTAAGTCGCTTTGGGTTTGGGGTATGGGGTTAATCAGCATTTACTATATTATACTCATGGAAAAGAGCAAAAAAATAATCGCTAAGCTTGCCGAAAACAGCAAAATTGGAATTGCAGGGGTTCTTGCAGGTATATTCTGCATTGCTTTCTCGGTGATTTACACCTTTATTTGCTATAAAAATCGGCAAGACTAGGCGTAGAAGAGCAGTAACTGGCACGATTTTTGCATTTAGCTCTGTATGGTTAATGGACTTTACACGGCGCGCAATGGAATGATGCTTTTGCAAGAGATGATGGACAATACCGCCCACAATCTCTCAAATGCAAACACAACTGGATTTAAAAAATCCCTCATGGCAAGCATTGCCCAGGTTGATATTGAGCGAAACGATGAGCTAAAGCTTCATCAAGATGAAGACCATCAGATGTCTGAGAATTATATAGACTACTCGCAGGGCAGCCTGCTTAGAACAGAGAATCCATTGGATTTAGCTCTTGAAAGCTCTGGATTTTTTGAAATTGAAACGGAAAATGGAATTAGATACACCAGAAACGGCAGTTTTACCCTAAATGGAATGGGTTATTTGGTAACCTTGCAAGGCCACAAAGTGCTTGGCGAAGACGGACTGCCGATAAATTTAGAAGAAGCAAGCGAATTTCATGTTTCTGCTTCTGGAAGAGTTTATGGAAATGGAAAAGAAGCAACCAAGCTTTCCATTGTTGATTTTGAAGACAAAAGAGCCGAGCTTGGACGTGAAGGTTACAATCTTTACTATTCAAAAACAGGAGCTGAACCACAACAAGCGCTCAATGCAACTGTAAAGCAAGGTTTTTTGGAAAGCTCCAATGTGAGCGTAATTGATTCAATGGTCGAAATGATAAGGTTTCAGCGAAACTATGAAGCAAATCAAAAATCAATTACCTCAACGGATGAAACTTTGAGCAAAGCGGTAAATGATATAGGAAGAGTTGGCTAGCGAATTCTAACGCTTATAGCTGTGGCTATTAAAATTGCCAAGTAAATTACCAGAGCCACGAAAGAAATATTGTTAGCGCCTTCTAGGCAAAGGCTTTCTATTTTCAATTCCAGCGGTATGTCTGTTGGATTTTTCCAGCCAGAGAATATCTCCATGCCAGCCACTGCGGAAAAATTTTTTGTATTATGGATGTTTTTAGCTTTTTGCTGCTCATACCAGTAATCCGGCGTGTAAAAATGTTCCATTGCTATTGAATAGCGTTTTGCTCCAGTCAAATGAAGTTCTTTTAGAAAAGGTTTCATATAGCTATGGTCGGTCAATGTCAGTATCTGCACAATAATCTCTTTAAAATCTTCGGAGTTTTTCAAATTGAGCACAAGTGAATCCATAAGATTCCAATTTTTGCTCTCGCCGGTTTCAGCAAAAGAAAACCCTATTCCGCAATGCTCGCTTTCATTTGACAAATAACATTTAAAAGCAAAGGGTTCTGTTTCTGCCAAAGCAGCTTCTCCATAAGAGCGAATATTCACAAAATCCGCTTCAATGCATTTTACTTTTTTTCCGCTTGGAAAAAACGCATAAAAAGCTATGCCCGCTATGCCTAAAAGCAATAGAACAGCCCTCAAATAACGTTTCTTCATAAACTTTTTATCTTTGGAGGCCTGCCTCTTTTGCGAACAGTCGCAGACTCTCCACCCAAAGATACCCTCAAAGTCGGGCGCACAGCCTTTGCCATATTGCTATTATTAATATCATTTAAAGAAAAATTCGCAGGTTTATTTTGAACAAACAGAGAACTCAATTTGCTTGCACCAGGAGGTTTGGATTTATCAAACTCTTCTGCTATGGCTTTTAGCTTAGCCGATTCTTTTTCCTGTTTTAGCACGTTTCTTTCTCGTTTTCCAGGACGCTTGCATGGTTTCCATTTTACCGCCAAGTCGCGAGCTGTTTTTTCTTCCAATTCCTCAACTGTCGGCAAAAGCAAATCTGCCGGGATTTCAATATTCATAGAGATTCTCCTGAATTCCAAATTTGCATTTCCGGTTCAACAGTCAAGCCATAATATACATGCTGCTGAAGCCGATCTTCTATGTAATACAGAGTGCCACCGCTTGCGGCTCCACAGCCTACGCATGCACCTTGGTAGCGTATCAAAATGGTTTTCCCGTTTTTAATACCCAGCACCTCCAAGCCGCCACCATCGTTGGCAAGCATGGCGCGCACATGTTCATTTAAGCACTCGTCTATATTTTTAAGTTTCTGTTCTTCGCTCAAGGCTGCCCACTGCGCATCTGCCTCTGACCTGCCCTCTGCGGAGCAGGCTTTTAGCTTTTCGCTTCCCATAGCAGCTCTAACTGCAAAAGCAACATTCTTTTTTTCTGGCCAAGCTTCTATTAACATGGCTGGTAATTTTGCTGCTATTTGAAAGTCTGCGTTCTCGGGCAAAACATCAAATTTGCCGAATAAATTCTCAAGCGATAAATTTTGAATTTCGTCTATTTTTTTGCCCAAAAGTTCCTCGCAAAGAATATCTGCAAGGGCGGTGAGCATTGGCCCGCCATAAGTAAAGAACTTCGTATCTAAAATTTCCTCTGTATCGGGGTCTATCAAAACATAAATTTTAAGCGTCCCAGATTTAGCATCTATCAAGCCGAGGCCTTTATCATTTGCCTCCACTTGAAAGATAGCCCCACGTCGCTTGGGAAAACGAGCGATTTGAGCAATATTTTCTGGAATATCCACATCTTCCGACATAGTAAAAGAAATATAGAAAATGATATGGCGGCCTGCAATAGCAAGCATGTAAAGATTGGCGCTGGCATACGAAACCAAGTATGGCAGGGTAAAAATCTTAGCGCAATTTTAACAATATTGTAATCAAAAGCTAATAATTAATTTCAATATTTATGCTACGCTAATGAAAGTAGGTATATTAACAAGCGGCGGTGATTGCGCAGGGCTTAATGCTGTTATGAGCGCCTTTGCAAAGGCAATGGCGGCAATTGAGCCTAAGATTGAAATTTGCGGAATTATCAACGGATACGACGGGCTTATCAACCGCAAATACCGCATGATAAAGCCAGAAGATTTTTTTGATATTTTAAAACTGGGCGGAACAATTTTGGGCACATCGCGGCAGCCATATAAAAAGCTAATTCAGGTTGAGGAAAATACAAAAGCTGCGCAAATGAAAGAAAATTATCGCAAAATGGGCTTGGATTTTCTGCTTGTTTTGGGAGGCCAGGGCACGCACAAGACGGCGGCATTTTTGTCTAGCGAGGGTCTTAAAATTATAGCTTTGCCAAAAACCATAGACAACGATATTTGGGGAACGGATTTTACATTTGGCTTTCATTCGGCGGTAAATGTTGCAACGGAATGCTTAGACAGAGTGCAAACCACAGCTGCGAGCCATAGGCGCGTGATGCTGGTAGAAATAATGGGCAACAAGGCAGGATGGCTGACATTGTATGCAGGCATTGGAGGAGGCGCAGATATTATACTTATCCCGGAAATTCCGCATGATATTGACAAGATTGCAAGGGCAGTGGAATGCGTAGAGAAACAAAAAGGATTTTGCGTTATTGCTGCTGCGGAGGGCGCTATGGATAAAGAGGAAGCGCTTCTTTCAAAAAAAGAACGCATGCAGAAACGAGCTGAGGCTGGCGAGAAAACTGCTTCCAACAGAATTGCAAAAGCCATAGAAGAGAAGCTTAATATTGAAACCCGCGTTGTTGTTCCGGGGCACATTCAGCGCGGCGGCAGTCCAAGCCCTTATGACCGAGTGATTTGCGCACAAATGGGCGCTTATGCTGCAAAGCTTGCTGCGGAACGTTGTTTTGGCGTAACCGTAGCTTTGAACAGCGGAAAAATAAATTTTAACAATCTCGCCGATATTGCCGGCAAAACAAAACTTGTAACGCCAAAGCACGAATTAGTTCAAACGGCTAGGGATATGGGTATTTTCTTTGGGGAACTTTGCTGATGATGAGAAAGAAATATTCACGGCACAGCGGATAGTTTCTCCATTCTAATCACCAGCCTTTCTTCTCTTTTAGATAGCGCCAAGTCCACGGAAAATAATATTTCCCAATCGTTTTGCTCCTCGTAATCTTGGAGCATTCGCGAAACTTCCCAAGTATCGCCGTTCTTTTTAATTTCGGTATGCTTGTTGGAACGCCCCTCTGCATCCATGCGCAATTCTCCGTGAGTTTCAGTGTATTGCTTGCGCAAAGCGGCGAGGTTTTTTTCGCTGAATTCCTCGCTCGGCTCAAAGCAGGCGGCAGCAGCGGCAAAATCGTCTTTGCTCCATGCAACCAAAAATTGCAGCACAAGCGCTTTAACCATTCGCTCGCTAACAGCAAAGGGCGGCAAAGGCTCTTCTTTTTCTTCTGGCAATGCAAATTCCGGGTTCTGCATTCTTTGCCATTCGTCCAAAAGCGAAGAATCAACTCTTTGCAGCATTTCGCGCAAATAGTCTTGCGTTTCCAAAATTTCTTCGTTCTTGTATTTTTGAGAAACTGTGTGAGCAAGCACTTTGTAAACGCTGTTTACATGCCGCAAAAGCAAGCCCTCAATTCGCTCCAAGCCATATAGTTTTATATAACCGGAAAATGAATAGCACTCGGCAAACATTTCCAAAACAATCGTTTGCGGATGCACTTTTTCTCCGCAAACCCAGGGATGTTTTTTTGCAAATTCTGCAAAGTTTGCTTCTATCCACTCCGCATTCTCTGGCTCTGGCGGTCGCATTTCTTCCAAGCGTGCCTGCCTTTCTTCAAAATCAATTCCCTGAGCCTTCATTTCTGCAATTGCCTCGTTTTTAAGCCTTGCAAGCTGTTTGCGCCTCACCATTTCCGCTTCTTCCAAAATCGCTTCTATAAGAGTGAGCAAGGTTAATGCATTTAAGTCAGCGATTTTTTCCATGCTTTCCAAGAGCCAGAGCGAAAGTGGCTGGTGCATGGCAAAGCGGTCATTTAAATCTGCGTTTTCTATTACATTCTGCGCAATGAGAGAGCGGTAAATTTGCTTTGCGCGTTTTATATGAATTTTCTTTTGCTCTTTTGTGTCGTGGCAATTCATTATTAAATTATGCAAAGCTCGGCAGCCATGCGGCACAGTTTGCAAAATTATATTCGCATCAACGGCAAATCTAGAAATCAATTTTTCCGGTTCGCCGTTTATGAGCTTTTCAAAGGTAGTTTTATCCCAGTTTACAAATTTTTCAGGGGGGCTTGCTTTTTGATATTTTCTCCCTGTTTTGCTGAACTTTGCTTCTCGGAGCTTGTTTTCTATAACGTGCTCCGGAGCCTGCGCAACAACATAGCCAACGGAATCAAAGCCTTTTCGCCCTGCTCGCCCCGCAATTTGATGAAAATCTCTCACAGGCAAAATAACGGTTTTTTCGCCATTGAATTTGCTCAGTTTTGTGAAAAGCACGGTGCGAATCGGCACATTGACGCCAACTCCCAAAGTATCCGTTCCGCATATAATTGGCAGCAAGCCTTGCTGCGCCATTTTTTCGGTTAAAATTCTGTATTTTGGCAAAAGCCCTGCGTGGTGCAAACCAATGCCTTGTTTTAGCCATCTTTTTATATCCGCTCCAAATGGGCTTGAAAATCTAAAGTCAGCGAGGGTTTCCGCTATTTTGTCTTTTTTGAGCAAGCCTGCAATATCCAAGCTGGTAAAGGCCTGCGCATTTTCTGCAGCCTCGCTTTGCGTGAAATGCACAACGTAAACGGGACCTTTGCCTTCGTTCAGCAATTTTTGAATTTCGTTGGAGAGCGGGCTTTCGGAATACATAAATTCCAAGGGAACGGGTCGCTCTGCGTTTCTTATGCACACGCTTTGCAGCCCGTTTAATTTTGTCATTTCGCTTTCAAAAAACGATGTGTCGCCAAGAGTTGCAGATATTAAAAGGAACTGTGTCTGCTTCATGGCAAGCAGCGGAATTTGCCAGGCTGCGCCTCTTTCTTTGTCGCTGTAATAATGAAATTCATCCATAGCAACTGCGCCTATTTTTGAATTTTCGCCATCTCTCAAAGCGATTTGCTCCAAAATTTCCGCTGTGCAGCAGAGTATTGGCGCATTATGGTTAACGGCAGCGTCGCCCGTTGAAAGCCCAACGTTCTGCGCTCCAAATTCCTTGCAAAGCGCCATCCATTTTTCATTCACCAATGCTTTTATTGGGCAAGTATAAACCGAACGCATATTTTTGGAAAGCATCAATCTGTGCAAAAAACTTGCAACCAGAGATTTTCCAGAGCCTGTTGGCGTAGCAAGTATAACATTTTTGCCATCCAAAAGCTCCATAACCGCTTCTTCTTGAGCAGGGTAAAGCGAAAACCCTTTGCTTTGGGTTTCGGTGAGAAAGTCGGTTAGAATGTCGGGCATTTTGTCTTTATGGAAAATAGTAATAAATTGGTCCGAAAATGTTTGAATATCGCCCACGAACACTCCTATAAATCGCCTTTCAGCAAACCCCCTATAACTATACAATTTAATGACAAGGTATTGACAAAAGTCGAAAATGAAATTATATTTAGTGTATGTTTTTTAAAAAAGAGGTTCTTTATGAACAAAGCACTAGTCACTGTCCTGTTAACAACGTTGGTTATTTTAAGCTCTTGCTCTAGCGATAACGGCAATTTTTCAGGTACAACTTCGCAAGGTTCTGGTTGGGATAGCAAAGGTTCTGATAGCGGTAGCAATACGGTATCAGAAAGCGGTTCTTTCACAGATAGCCGGGATTATAAAACTTACAAATGGGTTAAAATAGGTAGCCAAATATGGATGGCGGAAAATTTGAATTATAATGCAAACGGCAGTTTATGTTACAACAATCAAGTTAGCAACTGTGCTACTTACGGTAGGCTTTATAATTGGGATATGGCTAGAACAGCTTGCCCTTCAGGCTGGCATTTGCCTAGTAATGCGGAGTGGTCTATACTTAAGGATCTTGTTGGTTCACCAACAGACACTAAACTGAAAGCAACTAATGGTTGGCCTAGCTCTTATAGCGGCACAGCCGATTACCGTTTTTCGGCTTTGCCAGGTGGTACTGGTTTATCTGTGCCAAACG
>WRMM01000045.1 GCA_009777135.1 Candidatus Fibrimonadales bacterium | reverse complement strand
CTATGATTGAGACACATCGGAAAGCGTATGAGTTAGAGTTTTATGAATCATTTAATGATGCAGAAGCATATTTCAACATGGGGGTTGCTTATCACGACAAACACGATTACGACAAAGCTGTTGTGTTTTATAACAAAGCGATTGAGTTAAGGCCTAATTATGCAGAAGCGTACTACAACACGGGGTTTGCTTATCATGACAAACACGATTACGACAAAGCTATTGTGTTTTATAATAAAGCGATTGAGTTAAGGCCTAATTATGTAGAAGCTTACTACAACATGGGGCTTGCTTATCATCACAAGCACGATTACGACAAAGCTATTGTGTTTTATAGAAAAACAATTGAGTTAAGGCCTAATCTTGCAGTAGCATACTATAACATGGGGTTTGCTTATCATGACAAACACGATTACGACAAAGCTATTGTGTTTTATAACAAAGCGATTGAATTGAATCCTAATATTTCAAACGAATAAGGAGAAAAAGTTATGGAAAGAGGTATACAGAGATTTATATTACGTATAATGCGCAATATAGTGCAAGATATAGGCTATTCCACTTTTTTGTTTTTGCTTCTTATCTTTCTTGCCTTTATATTTATTTGTTATTTTATTTATGATCTTATTAAAAAAGCTTCAATGGCATTTTTTCAAAAACGTATCTCAAAAACAAATGCAACAGCAGCTCTGGAGCCAAAATATTTAAATCCCGAAAAACCTGTATATAATATTTACATAAAAGACGAGTATTCTACTATGAAATTTTCTTTCATTAGAAAATGCATGCTTACACGTGCCGCTGCCATTGCTTGCGATGAAGATTACCCTGCATTTAAAATACTTGATGAACAGAAAGATTCTAGATTCAATTATAGCCTTGTCATATCGCCTGCAACAGCAGAAGATTATTATAGCTATGTTGACAATGTTTATTTAGCATCAAAATTTTTGCCTATAAATTATAAAAAAACAACTCCAAAACCCTCTTCACAATAAACTGCAGAATTTTGTCCGATAGAAAACTGCGATTATTTTCTAAATTATTCCGTAACAATGAAAAAAACAGCAATCATTTTAAGCGTGCTTGCGTTGATTCTAAATGCTTTTGCATTGGATGAAAAGGCAAAAGAAGCATTGTCGTTTTGCGAAACAAATGATTGCAGCACAGACTTTTGCATTCTTATTGATATGAAAATCCATTCGGGAAAACATAGAATGTTTATTTATGATTTTAAAAACCAGGAAGTGGAAAGAAAGGCTTTAGTTGCTCACGGATCTGGAAAAGGCGATAAGCAAAGCACTGGTGCCGAACCTCTTTTCAGCAATGAATCTGGGAGCTGGCTAACATCGCTTGGAAAATATAAAATAGGTGCTCGCTCATACAGCCAGTATGGTATTAACGTGCACTATAAATTGCACGGTTTGGAAACAAGCAACAGCAACGCCTTTAAGCGTATTATCGTGCTCCATTCTTATACACCCGTTCCTGCCAACGAAACATATCCTTTTCATTTGCCAATGGGCTGGAGTTTGGGCTGCCCTGTTACAGACGATGAGACGATGACTTGGCTGGACGCTAAGCTGAAAAATACCAAAAAACCAGTATTGCTGTGGATTTATTATTAAAGATAATATAGGGCTTGCATTTTCTATATTCCCTAAAGCTTTAGGGAATATTTTTTACCTACATTTCCGTCGCCCTAAAACAAACCCCTCAAACTTTGGAGATTATGCATGGGCAAAAAAGAGATTATTAGCGTACAAGGAACGGAAATTGTCCTTTTGCCGCATAAAAAAGAAGATTACATATCTCTTACAGATATGGCAAGATATAAAAATCCCAGTGCTACAGGGCTTGTGATAGCCCATTGGCTTAGAAATCGTTATACTATTGAGATAATAGGTATTTGGGAAAGAATAAATAACCCAATTTTTAATGTTACCGAATTCGGTAACATTAAAAATGAAAGCGGTAGCCAAAGTTTTGTGATTACTGTAAAGCAATGGGGCGAACGAACTAATGCCATTGGTATAGTATCTAAACCCGGCAGATATGGCAGTGGAACTTTTGCCCATAAAGATATAGCATTTGAGTTTGCAACTTGGATTAGCGCAGAATTTAAATTTTATTTAATCAAAGAATTCCAACGTTTAAAAGAAAACGAGCAGAAACAGCAATCCTTGGAATGGAGCCTGCAAAGAACCTTGTCAAAAATAAACTACCGCATACACACGGATGCCATCAAAGAAACGCTAATCCCTCTAGAACTCACAAAAGAACAAATCTCCCATATTTACGCAAACGAAGCAGACCTGCTGAACGTAGCCCTGTTCGGCAAAACCGCTATGCAATGGCGAAAGGAAAATCCAAAGTCAAGCGGCAATATAAGAGATTATGCCACTTTGGAGCAGCTTGTTGTTTTGTCAAACATGGAAAGCATAAACGCTCTTTTAATCCGCCAAAATCTATCTCAGCAAGAAAGGATAAAGCAATTAAACGGCGTAGCAATTATGCAAATGAAATCTTTGCTAGGCAATCAGAATGTAAAATTGCTAAATAACAAGGCAAAATAAAAAATGCGCTATAACGCAAAAAATAATCTATAGTGAGCATTGAGTTAATCATTGCTTACTATTTTTTTTACTTTAACACAACATGGACGAAAAGTGGATGCGGATGGCTTTGGAGCTTGCTGAAGAGGCTGCGGATAATGGCGAAGTGCCCATAGGGGCGGTTATTGTGCTGGATGGCAAACTGATTGCGGCGGCAAAAAACAGGATGGAAGAGTTGCAATGCGCTACTGCTCATGCTGAAATACTGGCAATTAACGAAGCTAGCAAAGCAATAAAAAATTGGCGCTTAGACGGCGCAACGCTCTATGTTTCGCTAGAACCATGCCAAATGTGCTGGGGAGCCATCAAAAACAGCCGAATATCAAAAGTTATATTCGCCGCAAACGCAGATTTGAACATCTGTTCAGGTCTTCTCGCAGCAGAAAGCACGGCAATTTTGCAAAAATTCTTCCGAAAAGTCCGCAAAAAGAAAAACGACTCAGGCGTTAAAGAGTAAAGTAAGCAATGATAACTCAATGCTTGGGACAAGGAACATGGGACAAGCGAGGTGCAAATCTACGTTATTTGGGATATGATTTTCAAATAAAATGGCTTTTTTAGCTGTTTTGCATGAAATCATGTCCCATGTCCCAGCCAATGCAGCTCCACATGTCGCTTGTTTCATGTTCCAGAACATTAAGTTTGAATTAATCGCAATTACTATATTCCCACTATATGAAAGCGGAACACGTAAATCCGTTTCTAAAATCTGCTGCAGAAACATTTAAAACTATGGCTAATCTTGCCGTTAAGCCTGGCAAGCCTTTTTTACGCAAAGAACCTGGAAATGCAGATATTTCTTGCATTTTAAACATTACAGGCGATATTGCCGGCGTAATAGTCATGGGGTACTCAACAGAAACGGCTTTAAAAATATGTTCCAAATTCTTAGGCGAAGATATGAAAGAATTGAACGCCAGCGTTGCTGACTGTATAGGCGAATTAGCCAATATAGTCACAGGTTTCGCAAAAAAAGACTTCCAAACGCAGCGAATGTCCGTGTCTCTGCCCAATATTGTATATGGGCAAGACAGCATAGACAGCATGCCGGAAAATGCAGCCATCTTATGCATTCCTTTTGAAAGCGAAGCAGGCAGCTTCACTATTGAAGCTAGCTATGAAACCTAGGAATTGAGCCTGGTTAAAAGCCTGGCTCTTAATTCCTCTACAATTGAATAAGATAAGCTTTGCTCGCCAAGCGCGCTGAAGCTTTTGTAATGAAAATCGCTGCCGCCAGTCTCAGCTAAGTTATATTTTTTTGCAATTTTCCTGTATTTCTTTATGTTTTTTGCCGTTTTATAGTTATACACCTCAATGCCCTCAATACCCCAATCCACAAGCTTGGGGATTAAATCATCAGCTTTTGTGTATTCTGGGTGAGCCATGACTGCAAGCCCTCCAGCTCTTTTTATCAGCGAAATTGCCTCCTCGCAAGTAAAGCTCATAGACGGGCAATGCGCAGGAGCACCTTCCTTTAAATAGCGGTCAAAAGCCTCTTGAAAGGTAGCCACATACCCAAGCTCAAGCATGGCAAAAGCAATGTGAGGCCTTCCTATGCTAACTCCCGAACAAAACCGCTCCACCAGTTCATAATCAATGCCAAGCCCCAATTTACGCAGTTTTTCAAGGCTTGCCAAAACCCTATCCTTGCGGCGTTTGTGCTGCATTCCAAGGGCTGCTAAAAATTCTGCGTTTTGAGTATCGCAAAAATAGCCGAGTATGTGAACATCCCTTCCATTGTCCATAGAGCTTACTTCAATGCCGGGAATAAGCTCCACCCCCAAGCTCTCCGCAATTTTTGGCGCAACATCATAAGCGGCAAAGGTATCGTGGTCTGTTATTGAGACACAGGAGATATTTTTGGAGGCAACCAGATTAAAAAGAGCCTCTACTGCAAGCTCCCCATCTGAATGAAGCGTGTGTAAATGTAAATCTATCAATACCTCCAAGGGGAATTGAACCCCTGTTCTGGGATTGAAAGTCCCATGTCCTGACCACTAGACGATGGAGGCGGCAAGTGCAGATAACACAAATATAAAAATAAATTGACCAAATGTCAAGGGTGGAACATTAAAATTTCTATATTCAAGTCCATGAAAGCTGAACATATTAATCCTTTTTTAAAATCCACCATAGAAACGTTCAAAACAATGGTGGGCCTCGCTGTTACGCCAGGCAAGCTTTACTTACGCAAAGAACCTAGCAATGCAGACATTTCAGGTGTTATAGGGCTTTCTGGCGATGTAAGAGGCGCCGTTGTTATGGCATACCCTCTAGTTACGGCTCTAAAAATAAGCTCAAAGTTTTTGGGCGAAGAGGTTAAGGAATTAAATGCAAGCGTTGCCGACTGTATAGGCGAAATAGCCAACATAATCACAGGCTTTGCAAAGAAAGATTTACAAACCCTGCATTTGTCCATATCGCTGCCAAGCATTGTGCGCGGAACTGGACATGTAGTTGACATGCCAAAAGAAGCTCCCGTTATGTGCATTCCTTTTGAAAGCGAGGCAGGCAGCTTTACTATGGAAGTCAGTATGGTTGACAAATAATTTAACTCAGGTGAGGTAAAAAATGAAAATACTATTGGTAGATGACTCATCCACGATGCGCCGCATTCAAAAGAATACGCTTGCATCGCTTGGCTACACAGACGTGATTGAAGCGGAAGACGGAGCGGACGCTCTCGAAAAACTCCGCCAAAATCCAGATGTTCAGCTCACGCTTATGGACTGGAATATGCCTAACATGACAGGCATTGAATGTCTGAAAGCGATAAAAAGCAACCCTGCCACTAAAGGCATTCCTGTTATGATGGTAACATCAGAGGCGGAAAAAGCCAAAATTGTGGAAGCAATACAAAGCGGGGCTGTCAATTATCTGGTAAAGCCCTTTGAAGC
The DNA here is from genome assembly GCA_009777135.1 of Candidatus Fibrimonadales bacterium. Taxonomy (GTDB): domain Bacteria; phylum Fibrobacterota; class Fibrobacteria; order Fibrobacterales; family Fibrobacteraceae; genus Fibrimonas. The sequence continues at coordinate 5,514 of WRMM01000045.1, read as the reverse complement.
TGCTTCTCTTAAAGAGAAGATAGAGGGAATTGTTAAATAATCATCCTCTGGAGCGGCTATGGCTTATGTTTATATAGACGGCAAGTTTTATGATAAAGAACACGCCAAGATTTCGGTGTTTGACCATGGCTTTCTTTATGGAGATGGCGTATTTGAAGGCATAAGAGCCTACAGCGGCATGCTGTTTCGCTTAACCGAGCACATAGACAGGTTATTTGACAGCGCAAAAGTTATAGCTCTTGCGCCGGGCGTTTCCAAAAAGGAAATGGAAGAAATAATCATAAAAACCTGCATCAAAAACAATATCAGAGATGGCTATGTTCGCCTCATAATAACCCGCGGAGTTGGGGATTTAGGCTTGAACCCATATCTCTGCAAAAAAGCAAGCGTGGTATGCATAGCAGACAGAATTTCTCTTTACCCTCAAGAAGACTACAATAATGGTTTAAAAATAATAACGGTTGCAACTCACCGCAATTTTAACGAGAGCCTCAACCCGAGAGTTAAATCTTTAAATTATTTGAACAATATAATGGCAAAAATCGAGGCCATTCAGAGCGGTGTTAAAGAGGCTTTGATGCTGAATCCTCTCGGCTACGTTGCAGAATGCACAGGCGATAATCTGTTCATAGTTCGCAAGGGAAAAATTTACACTCCTTCTGCGCACAGCGGCGCTTTAGACGGAATAACCGCCGCCGCCGTAACAGAGCTTGCTGTTAAAAGAGGCTATGAAGTTGAGGCAACCCTAATGAGCCGCTTTGATATTTGGACTGCTGAAGAATGCTGGCTAACTGGCACCGCCGCCGAAATGATTCCGGTTATAAGCGTTGACTCCCGCCCAATTGGAGACGGCAAAGTAGGCCCGATTTTCAAACAGCTTCTGGAAGATTTCAAACAATTAACAGAAACAACCGGCACGCCTATAGCGTTGTAGAAAAAACTTACCTCGCCAAAGTCAAAATTTCAATACCGTGACGAGTCATGGCAATGGTATGCTCCCACTGGGCAGAGAGTTTGCCGTCTGCAGTTACGGCCGTCCAGCCGTCAGAGAGGGTTCTCACCTTCCAAGTGCCCTCGTTTATCATTGGTTCAATGGTAAAAACCATGCCTTGCTGAATTTTTGGACCAGGCAAAAGCTGGCGGTAATGCAGCACCGTTGGGTCTTCGTGAAATGCCCTGCCAGTGCCATGCCCGCAATAATCGCGCACAACGCTAAAACCATGCTCTTCGCATATTCCGCTGATTATCGCTCCAATATCGCTAAAACGAGCATTTGGCAAATTACAAACCCTTATGCCCTCAAAAAGGCATTCTTTTGACGTTGCAACCAGTTCTTCTGCATTCGCTTTTGGTTTGCCCACAAAAAACGTCTCGCTTGTATCCGCAAAATAGCCATTCAAAATTGATGTCACATCTATATTTATAATATCGCCGTCTTTCAAAACGTAAGTTCCTGGAATTCCATGAGTTACAACCTCATTAACACTTGTGCAAACGCTTTTGGGAAACTTTTTATACCCCAAACAGGCAGGAATAGCGCCATTTTTCAGCGTAAACTCACGCACAAAATCATCAATCTCCCGCGTTGCAACGCCTGGTTTACACATCTCCCCAGCCCTAGACAAAGTTTCTGCAGCAAGCGCGCCGCAATCTCTTATACGTTCTATTTCCTTTGGAGTTTTAATTAGAATCTTGGGCAATTACTCTCCCCTATTTCTCGCTGCAGTGTTTTTTAAGCGGTTGTGGTCAGCGTAGGTTTTGCTAAAGAAGTGTTCTCTGGAGCCATCGTCTTTTGCCACAAAGTAAAGCTCCTCGGTTTTCATTGGGAACAAGGTTGCTTCTATGGCCGCTCGGCCAGGATTCGCTATGGGGCCAGGCATCAAGCCGGCAAATTTGCGGGTGTTGTAAGGGTTGTCGCTGGCTAGCTGGCTTTTGTAGATGGGGCCGGTCATGTTGCGAAAAATAAAACGCACGGTTGGATCTGCGCCAAGAGACATTCCTATTCTATAGCGGTTCATAAACACGCCTGCTATGCGAGTGCGCTCATTAGGCACTGCGGCTTCTTTTTCCACAACGCTTGCCATTGTCAAAACCCTGTGCCAATCGCCAAGTTCATTCCAAACTGGGCTGTTTTTAGCCTGCATCTCATCCCTAAGCTTCAAGTTTGCACGCACCAAAAGCCTTATAGCGTTTTGCTCATCCGTGCCATAAGGAAAATCGTAGGTATTCGGAAGCAGGTAGCCTTCCAAATCCTTTGCCTTCACGCCAAGAGAATCAGCAAAAACCTGGCTGTACATCAAGCTATCTAATTTCACGCTGTCTAATTTGAGCGCAGAATTCGCCAAAATCCCGGCAGTTTCCCATGCAGCTTTGCCTTCTGGAATAGTAACCCTTATGGTTGCCGTTCTGCCAGAACTGAGCAACGCCACAATCTGTTCTATGCTCTGCCCTGTTGGAATATTATACCAACCCGTTTTGAAATTCACCTTGCCAGAATTAAATCTGCACCACCATTCAAATGAACGCGTGCTTTTAATAACCTCATTTCTGTGCAAAAGCCTCCCCATCTGAACCGCTCCGTATCCTCTGGGTATTTCCAAAAGTATAGGCTCCTTTAAAGGCGAAGGCTGCTGCCATTGCTTGTAAACATAATACGCAGTGCCAAAAACCAAGCCAAAAAAGCCAAATAGCAAAACAACGAAAATATTTTTGAGAATTTTCATTGAGAAAAATGTAGAAAATTCTATATTATCGCCATGCTCGCTGAGGAATTATACAATAAACTGCGTTCTGTGCAGAACGGGACCGTGCTTTGCCAATATTCAATGGAAAATTGCGAAAGGCTGGTTGGGCTTATTAACGAAATAAATGAATTGAAAAAAGAAAAAAATGCGGCTATCTTGGCCCACAGCTACGTTGCTCCGGAAATTACCTTTGGCGTTGCTGACTATAGCGGGGATTCTTACCAGCTTAGCAAAAATGCCATGGAAACTCCTGCGCAAACCATAATTTTTGCGGCGGTGGAATTTATGGGCGAAACCGCAAAAATCCTAAACCCCGGCAAAAAAGTGCTAATACCTGGCGCAGACCCTGGCTGCAGTCTTGCAGATAGCATAACGGGCGAGCAGGTAAAAAAAATGAAGGAGCAATATCCTGAGCATACATTCGTTTGCTACATAAACACAACGGCTGATGTAAAAGCGGCCTGCGATGTTTGCGTTACAAGCTCGAACGTTGTTAAAATTATAAGCAAAATTCCAAATAATAAAATTGCGTTTTTGCCAGATAAACTTATGGGCGAAAACTTGAAAAACGACCTTAAAAAAATGGGTGCGGAAAAAGAGCTTGCATTGCACACTGGAACCTGCTATGTTCATGAGCAATACGACCCTGATTTGGTTAAATATTTCAGAATTCAAAACGAAGGCTTGAGAATTGTTAGCCACCCTGAGTGCCACCCGGGCGTTGCAATGCTAAGCGACTTTGTTGGCAGCACAGGGCAAATGCTGGACTACATTCGCAAACTCCCAGAAGAAAATCCCATTTTGCTTTTAACCGAATGCGGCTTGAATGCCAGGCTCCAAAGCGAACTGCCAAACCGCCGCTTTATAGGAAGCTGCAGCCTTTGCAAATACATGAAGAGCAATTCTTTGGAAAATATTTTGCAAACCCTGAAAGAACCAAACAAGGCAAAAGAGATTAAATTAGACACAGCCGTTTTGGCTGCCGCCAAACGGTGCATTGACAATATGTTTGCCTATTGCGAAGGCTGAGTTTTTAGCTTTCCCTGCAATTCAGAAATTTTATCTCCCACTGCCTGCAGGCCGCCTTTCACCTTGTCTATATTTTCCTCGTTAATGCTGTCTTCCAGAGAGCACAATCCGCTCTTGACTTTTTCAAGGGCAAAATCAGCTTTTTTAGCCACCTTATCCTTGAACTTAGGTGAATTGCAACCGCAATCGCAGTCTGGATCGCACTCGCACACATCCACGCAGCCACAGGAACATTCCTCTTTGCAGCAGCAAATATTTTTTCTGTTTTTATAAACATGGTAGCCAGCCACAGCAGTAGCAGCGCCAAGCAAAAAAGGACCCCAAAAAGCCATAAGAACCTCTATGTTAAAGATATGTTGGTAATATAGTAATTGCTGAAAGTCGAACTTAATGCTCTGGAACATGGAACAAGCGGAATATGGAGCTACATTGGCTGGGACATGGGACATGATTATTTAAAAATCATGTCCCAAATAACGTAGATTTGCACATCGCTTGTCCCATGTCCCGGGCAATGAAATTTTGTATATCGTTAACTCCAAGCGAGTAAATTCACGTTTCCTAAAAGACCTTGCATTAGAGGCTTATTCTTCTTCGTTGTATTCCAGTATGGTGTCTATGTATTCGTTTGTCTGGTCGGTTTTGGAGTCAAAGTATTCCACCAGGATTTTTGCGTGATCTTCTTTGAATACGGTGCGAAGCGGGCGGGCGGCACGGCCTGAATAGCCCCACTCGTGCAAAGCGTCGTCTGTCAAAACATAAGCGTCTTCAAAAGTTACAAAACGCATTTGACCCCAAGTTGCCATGCAAACATCTAAAGTCAAAAAAGTCGGGTTCGGGTCGTTCAAAAACTGCTGCAAATGCAAACCGCGCACATCTTTTATTTTGTCTATTCGCTGATAGCCTATTATCAAATATTTGTTTTTATAGTCAACATTGGAGCCTTCATAGCGAGTTCCAAAAAAGAGATAGCGCACTTTGCTTTTTACGGCTTTGTTTATATCTTTGGTGTTGGTATAAGAAAAGAGACCGACTGTGCCGGTTTCGTAATTTGGGTCTAAAAACACTCCGTTTCCATTTTCATTTAATTGGTCGCGAACTGGAACTATTGAGTTGTGGCTCGTTTCCGTATAAATAATGGCCCCGCCGGGTTTCCCTCGGTAGTCCTGCCAGCCGTCAAAGTTAATCTGTGTGCGAATAGTCATGATTGGAGTAATGTAGAAAATTCTGCTTTTATTGGGTGGTTCCAAAAAAATTCGGCATTTTTTTCAAAAAATTCAACAGAATCTGTGGTTAAGAAGCGGATTTTGGCGGTTTTTTCGGGGTTTTTGCTTATTCTGGCGTCTATTTCGGGGTGATTTGCCAAGTATTCCAAGGTTTTTTGAGCTATTATTTGGCCTTGCGACAGGATTTTGATGTTTTTTGGCAGGATTTTCGCAAAAAGGTCTTGCAGCAGAGGGTAATGGGTACAGCCTAGTACCAGAGTATCTATGCGAGGGTCTCTTGACAAAATTTTTTGTGTATATTCTCTAACGAAAATTTCAGTGGCAGAGTGGCTCAGCAAACCCTTTTCCACCAAAGGCACAAGCATTGGGCAAGGCTCTTGCTCCACATGCAGGCTCGGCCAGAATTTTGCTATTTCCATCAAATAGCTGCCAGAGTTTATTGTTCCTTCCGTGCCCAAAATGCCTATATGCCCCGTTTTGGTGAAGTTGCCAACTTCTTCTGCCATCGGGCGGAT
>WRMM01000044.1 GCA_009777135.1 Candidatus Fibrimonadales bacterium | reverse complement strand
TATTTTAGGCGAACCGCTTTTCAAAAGCAATGCCGCTTTATTCGCTCATCCAGACCGCAGAAACAGCCCGGAAGTTTGCACCCTTAGCCGCCGCATAGAAGGCAAACTAGTTGCCATGAGCTATAAAATGGTGGAATACAATGTTCCTTCAAATCTGCTGGAAAAAGCCTGCGCCATAACGCCTGGCTTGGAATCCCCCACTATAACCACGCTCAAAAACCAAAACTGGTGCTCAGTAAAAGCAATGGTAAAAAGCGAAGAAGTAAACTCCGCCATGGACAAACTGCGCGACCTAGGCTGCGAAGGAATTTTGCTATTCAGCATTGAAAGCGCAAGGGTTTAGATTAATTAATAATGAATAATTGAAAGTTACATAATTCTTAATTATTAATTTTTAATTATTAATTAAGCCAATAAGTTTGAAACGTATTAACGTTTGCACCGATAATAAAGTCCGCCGGCGTGGTTTAGCATTTCAAAGTCTTCGCTTAGGCCCCTTAACGTTTCTACCGCTCCTACCACTAAAAAACCTCTTTGGGAAAGTATTCTGGCAAGCCTGCTGTACAAACCTTTTTTAAATTCATCGTTAAAATAAATTGCCACGTAGCGCATGAATACCAAATCAAAATTTGGCTCTAAAATAATTGGATTGTCTTGCAGATTAAACTTTTGGAATTTAACCATGTCTTTAATCTCTTGGCTAATGGAATAGGAATTTGGAGAATCTTTTACAAAATACCTGTTCAGCTGCTCTGGCGAAACTCCCCTGCTCATGGCAACGCTATCATATTTGCCCATTCTGGCTTTTGCAATGCAAGAATCCGAAATGTCCGTTGCTATTATTTGCACCATTTCTTTTTTGATTATGCTCTGACCCATGCAAAAATCACGCACGGTGATAGCTATGCTGTAAGGCTCCTGCCCTGTGCTGCTAGCTGCGCTCCAAATTTTAATTTTATTTTTTTTGCCATCCTTGACTGCCTGGGCAAAGCTAGGCAAAATTTTCTCTTTTAGAATAGAATACGGATGAGTATCCCTGAACCATAAGGTTTCGTTAGTGGTCATAGCATCTATAAGTTTATCTTTCAAATCCCTGTGATGCCCGCCTTTCACAATATGATAAAACTCTGAAAAATCTCTGCATTTGTAAGTTTCAATAAATGAAGAAAGTCTGTTCTCAAGTAAGTAAGCTTTATCTTTATTTAAACAAATACCGCATTGTTCCTCAATGTAATCCCTAAGAAGCTGAAATTCAGTATCTGTAATCTTCATATATAGATAACAATTTAGAAAATAAAAAAGCTAGTGATTGTTAATCACTAGCCACTTAATCACTAACCGATTACTCCGTAAAGTTAAACGGAATTGTTGGCGTTGTGTTTCCGCTCTTTATGGCTTTCCACTTCCAAGTGGCAACCATGTTTTTAACGGCGTTATCAAACTCAGAAAAACCTGTGGTGCTATCCACTATGTTAATGCTGATAATATCACCGCCCGGAGCGATTGTGAATCTTAGCGTAACCTTGCCGCTAAAGCCAGGCTTTTGCTTTAGATATCTGTTGAATATGTTTCGCAAGCCAGGCATACGAGCATTTACAACAGCCATAATTTCCGCTTTGGAACGGGAACCATCGCCACTGCCCATATCAATATCTCTTGCGCTTGGAGCTTTCAGCGAGCCTCTGGCTTTTGTGCCAATAGCTCCGCCGCTTCCACCCATCAAACCGCCGAGCATATCGCCGATACCGCCGGAACCGCCTTCTGCATAGCCTTCGTTGAAACCGCCCGAAGCAGAGCCTCTGCGGCCGCCAAGCTCGGTTTTGCCGCTGGTTTGCAAACCTGCAACGTCCTTCAGCACTTTGTCTATGTCTCTGGCAAAGTTCTGGTCTTTCATAAGATTGTAAGCGCTAAAGTTCATGTTGCTAGACTTTGCAGTGAGCAATTTCAACACGCCGCGAGTCTGCGGAGCGTTTGGCTGCCCTTTGCCGCGAGGTTTTCCACCAGCGCCTTGCTTTTTGCGAGGCTTCTCGGTTTTCTTTTCCTCTTTCTTTTTGTCTTCCTTCTTCTCGTCTATCTTCATGGTCGCAGACAAGTCTTCTGATTCTATGTTTTCAAATAGAATCTCGTCCACTGCAATCTCAAAGATAAATGCCGCATAAGCAGCAAGCAGAATTGACAAAGCCGCAAACGAACCCATAAAACTGCCCGTGCGAGTATCGCTTTCGGGAAGCATAGAAGCCACAAAAGGATCTAGCTTAGGTTTCTGCGGTTTTTGAACTTTTGGATTTTGAACTGCTTCAGACATTTATTCCTCCGGGTTCAACTGGTTAACGGCAAAGGCAACATTGGTAAAGCCAGAAAAGCCGCAAGTCGCCATAACTTTATACATAACATCATAATTCATGTTTTTATCTAACTGAACAATAATATTGCCTCCGCCTTCGTCTGGTTCGCCTTTGGCTATTTTTGCCTGCTTTTCAATTTCGCGCTTGTCTTTAAGCACTTCGTCTAAAGCTGCAACCAAAAGCGTGTCTTGGCCGGAAACAATGCTTGTTTCCACAACGCGCTGACCATCAACCAAAACCCAGTTTGCATCAACAACCAAGCCCAAAGAAACTTCTCTTGGCGTTTTTGTGGATGTTGAGTTTGGCAGAACCAAGTTTTCAGCGGCTGTTATCAACTGGCCTTCGCTATCCACCTGTTTAATCATGAACACTAGAATAATGGTCATGATGTCCATCATTGATGTTAGCGAAAAAGCAATTGGTTCACCATATTCTCTAGTTTTTCTTGCCATTTTATCCTCCCGCAGCCAATTTGGCTAGGTTGATTTTAAAGAATCCTGAATCACGCGCTCTATCCATAACGCTGATAATCTTGTCAAAAGCTGTGTCATCATCAGCCAAAACAATTATATTATCTGCATCAGGGCTATCTATAAAGCGATTGTGAATCATCATCAGAGTTTTTGCAAGCTCATCATAAGCGCTGCGAGGTCTCAAACTTACCGCAGGTCTGCCATCAGAGCATATATCTTCAACGCCTGGAGCAGACTGCCCGCAAGCAAGCCTCCTTGCAGAGCTTTCTGATAGAGTTGCAACTGTTAAGCCAGGTCTGACCAAAGCCGGGTCTGTGATAAACTCATTGTTTCCATCCAAATAAGCAGAGTCGGTTTTGCTGTAAACAGACATCTTTATTTTGCCCGGGTCTTCTTCGCTTTCTTTGTGCAAAGCCCATAGATGTATTGTTTCTATTGAATACCTGAACTTTTCCGAATCCAATTCTCTGCCATCCTGACATTTGGGAGGATTTTTCGCAGCTCCCTTATCGTCATAGACAAAGGTGCTTGGATCATAAGTGATTGTGTCGCCATCGCTTCTGCAGCGGAATGTCCACATTTCCTTATAGAACTCCCTAGGCAAAGAACCGCCGCGCGCCCAAATTTCAAGGTAGTCCCTAGTAATGGCCACAGTTAAATTCAATGCGTTGTCATCCGGAGGAGGAGGTTCGCTCTCTATGGACATCTCAGTCCTTTCAGGCAAATTCACCTCTACAATAGCTAACTTTTGGAAAGACGCCATGGTCAAAATAACAGGAATAAGAACGGTCATGAGGCTCATAACCGGAAGCATATCCATTTCTTTTGGCGGCGGTGCTTTTTTAAGTTGTTTTGCCATAAGCAAACTCCATATTACAAGTTATTCGGTTATGCAAACGAGTTGATAACTTTCAAACTTTTTTCTTCCATTTCTTGAATAACGCGCTCAGAAAGCATGCTCAAAAAGCCCTGAACCATCAGCAAAGGAATAGCGGCAGCCAATCCCAAAAGCGTTGTGCCCATTGCTACAGAAATACCATTCGCAAGAGCTTGCGGGCGTTCTGCGGCAGGCTTGTTAGCCACAGCATCAAAGGTTATAATCAGACCAAAAATCGTTCCTGCAAGGCCCATAAGCGTTGCGACAGAAGCTGTAAGCGCTATAATGGACAGATATCTGTTCACTCGAGGCGCTTCCGTTAAAAACACGGCATCAGCAGCAGCTGCAAGACCTTCTTTTCCCTTATCGCGAGCCTCCACCACAGACCCTAGAACAGCGGCTATGGGAAGCTTTGAGCCTTTGCACATGGAAACTGCTTCTTCGTACTTTTTTGCAGCTACCAAAGTGCCAAAATTCTTGAGAAATTCATCGCGCCCCTTTGAAGAACGCAGGAAAATGTAAAGGAACCTTTCCACGGCTATGCCAACGCCGGCAAGGCCTATTAACAAGATAACCCACATGAATTGCCAACCCGCCTCACTTGGGTTAAATGATTTTAGCGTGTTATTAAAGACTATTTCCATTTTTTTACTCCTATGGTTAATGGATGAGTGAAACTTTTTTCTCCGTATAATATAGATTATTTTTTCGAAAAAAAGCAATCTATATCATATTTTTTTTAATTTTCTTCCGAAGCCTCCGGTGGAGGCGCCTGTCTGGCACTCCATTGAGCTCTCAAATTTTCCAATTCTCTTCTCAAATTGGCATTCCTGCTCTTTGCATCAGAAGCTATTTCCTTATAGGTAGTCAGCTTTTCTTGAGGCGTAAGGTCTTCGGATGCTTCAATTTGCGTTAAACGAGCCTTTGTTCTGTTGTAATGGTCGTCCCTGAACAGAGTGCTTGGGTCAAATTCCTTTATATTGGTTGCCAAAATCTCATTTTCAGAATCAATTGTCCTAACAAGGGCAAATAAACTATCCGTCCATCTGTTTTTGATGCCATAATGAGCAGAAGCCCTTATGCCGCTAGCGCAGCGAGGCAAAGCTCCCTGCTTGGCAGTCTGGCTTTTGTTCTCCAACTCTTCGCGATAAGCTTCTAAATCTTCATGAACGGCAAATACAGCGTCTTCTCTTGCCATGCCTTCAAACTCAATGTATTCCCTAACCATAGCTGCGCTATCTGGCAGTGGAGCCTCGGCAAACGCCCTGCCCACTTGATAGAAGTTTTCGCAGTCGCGATAGAACATTTCAATGTAGCCATCTTGAGCAGCCACCACATCAGGGTTGTAGTAACCCTGCTCGCGGGCAAGGTCAATGTTAGACTGGAACAGCGGGCGCGCTTGCTCATAATAAGAAGGCAGCTGCTGAACAACCTGAAGTCTTGCTACAAATAGTCTTTCCTTATCTACATTGCCTCTTCTGTCTCTAACATCAATTTCTTGCTCGCGAACCTTTGCGGCAACTATAACAAACAGCTCAGCAATGCGATTTCTAGAGCGGAAAGTCCATCTTTCAGAAGCATACGTAGCAGACTTTGAATAGTGAGCGGTTGCAGACTGCAAAATGGTCATCAGCCTTTTAATCATATCAAGCTTGGCTTTGTCATTGCCTCTAATAATAAGCGGAGCCATGGTTGATCTTTCAAATTCGCCTAGCATAAAGGATGCTTCTGCAGCAAATGTCGGGTCTGAATTTGAGAGCTGAACGCCAAATCTGTCGTAGTTGCTAATGGTGTTTTTATAAGCTGCCGCTGCTTTAGCGGAATCTTTGAGTTCCATATACGCACGCGCCATTTTGGTGTAAGCATTGATAAGCTTTTCTTTATCTGTTGTGTAGTTTCTCACAAAGTTATCGTATTCCTTAGCGGTATTTGGCCAGTCTTTGGCATTCTCATACGCTATAGGTATGCTATATGCAGCATCAAGGGCATAAGAACTTTTTGGATACTCTCTAACTATGTCGCGGTTGCATCGGATTGCTTCCTTAGTATCTCTTGCCTCATCGTAAGCCAAGCAGGCATTGTAAAGCAAGCCTGGAGTTTTCTCGTGTCTGGGGAATTTTTTGAAAGCAATTTCATAAGTTTGAGCAACTACCCTTTTGTTAGCTCTTATAGCGGCAGAATCTCTGCCAGGAATTGAGTCGTAAGCCTGGGCTGCTGCAAAAATTGCGTTTATAGCCATGGTATCTTGCGGATAGTTATCAACTATAAATAGATAAGCTTTTGCTCCATCTGCAAATTTTTTGTCTTTTTGGTAGGCAAGCGCTGCGCGAACAATGGAGCGAACAGCCAAATTAGACTTGCCGTATTCTCTAGGCATACGCATCCAGGTTTCGGCGGCTTTTGTGTTCTGGCCTGCCTGCTCGTAAGCAACGGCAGCTTCAAACAAAGCCCTATCGCTAAACTCTGCTCTTGGGAAACGCTTTACCAATGCTACGTAGGCATCTGCGCCTTGAGCAAACTGGCCCTGCTTAACCGCTTGTTCTGCTTTCTGGTAAAGCACAGCAGCAATAGATGTTTCAATTTCTTTTGCCACAGTAACCGCATTGGAGTCTCTAACGCCCATGCCTCTTCTATCAGTGTATTGAGTGTATAGCCACTCAAACTCTTTTTGAGCTTCGTCCAGCTGTCCATCTTCAAGCAAAGACTGCGCCAACATGCGGCGAATCAAGAGAGTGTACTTGTGGCTTGGAAAGTCTACGGATAATTTGCGCAGCACGTCAATAGCAACTTTATATTGCTTTGCCTGATAGTGCACTATAGCAGCATTGTATGCCAAATCTGGCGCAGCGGTATCTTTGCCAAATTTTGACATATATCTATCAACCTGCGCAAAATACGCTTTGGTCTCTGGCAAGCTATAAGCTTTAACCGTGTCGCCTCCAGCTTTGGTTTTCAAAGCATGTTCACGCCCCTTGTCCATTGCAAGCACGGCATTATAGCCAGCTTCGTTTTTGGTTATAAGAACGCCGAAATTCTGAGGACGGCGGCCATAACGGCTGGTATCAGCATCCACAATCCAATTGAATGCGGAGGCTTCTCTGTCAAATTGGCCAAGTTCATGATAAATAACAGCCAAGTTCATATAAACTCTGTATTCGTTCCAATCTGGCTCGTTTTTATAGCGATTCAAGAAATCATTGTAAGCCTTAACCGCATCTGCATATTGTTTTTTTGCGCCTTCGGTATCGCCTTTTTTGTTCAATTCGGAGGCGGTAAAGTGCATATAAACTGGAATATCCAGCATTGCCATGCGAATTGCGCGCTCTGCATTTCCCACGCTTTCTGAATGGCCGCTGTTCCTTCTGTACCAAGCTGAATTGCGGTCATAGCGCTTAATAACCAAGAAACGCTGTTCCTGAGCTTTATCTGGTTTTTGCTGCAAAAGATGAATTTCAACCATTGCCAAATCTGCAAGGGGCGCATCTATATAAGTTGGGTTGGTCTGCAATAAAAAGTCAAAAGCTTGAACTGCCTGGTCATGGCGGTCGTGGTCTTTAGCCTTCATTCCTATGCGGAAATAAAGAGAATCTTGATACGGAAGCTTTTTGGGCCTTATAAATTTATCAGCTACTTTAATGCCATCGTCCAAATCAGAAAATGCTGTTGCCATATAATCCATGGCTTCAACGCGCAAATCGGGCACAAATTTGCCTTTATCCGCTCCGTCTATGTATTCCCAGAATTTTTGCGCGGCAACTTCAAAATCAGCCTGATTGTAATAGCACTCTGCCAAGTGATATATGGCCAAAGTAGCTTCTCTTCTTTCCCTGGTTGTGTTCGCAGGATAGTTTGTTATTCTTTCGTAGGCTTTTATAGCATCTGCCCATCTGCTTTTGCTATAGTAATATTCGCCTATGCGAAGCCATGCGCCTGGAGCCAAAGTGTGGTTTGGATATTTTCTCACCAATTCTTGGCGAAGCTGCAAAGCGCGCTCCAATTCACCTTTTGTTTCCAAAATGAAAGAGGCTTGAAAAAGCATGTTTGGCGCGCTTGTTCCATCGGGAAAATGCTTAACATAATCAAGAAAAACCGGCAAAGCCGCATCGTGATTGGGCTTTGGAGGCTCTCCTATTTTAGCGCACTGCGGAAATCTTTTAACGTTGTTGTCGCGGTCTGCGCAAAACTGCACAAGTTCCTCGAACTTAGTCTGCTCTTGGGTAAATCTGAACTCTCCAAGCTTGAAAAGTTCTTGGCCCCATTGCTGCAAAATAGTTGCGCAGTTATTGTTTCTTTTGGCGTCGTTTGTGCGACACTTATTAGTGTTGGAAAGATCTTCCCATTTTTTAACAGCAGTTTCAAGATCGCTCACGCTGGCAACCGAACTGGCGCGACAAGCCTGCTCCGCTTTGGCTCTTTGGTTTCTGAATTCCTCAGCGCACTTCTGATAGCCAGAAGCATTTCTGCCCATCTTTGTGCATCTAGCATGAATGGCTGTTGCCCTATCGGTTTCTGTTTTGCATGCTGCGCTGCCAGCCTGCGCAAATGCTGCGCCGGCTAACACTAAAATTCCCAAAAAGAGAGTTCTTAAATTCATATTCATTGTTCCTGCAATAACTGGTTACTTCCTTTTACAAATCATCCAAATCACCCAACGCATCCAAGCCCGGAGAAACTCCACCGCCAGGTTGCTGAGCCTTTCTCGTTGATACAACTGCGCTAGTCAACTTTGCATCACCCAAAACACGCTGCCTGCTTGCCTCAAAGCGATCACTCTGAATAACTCTCTGCTGGAATTCGGCAAAGGTCTCAATCTCGCGATTAGCTCTTTCAAAATCCGGACGGAGTGCTGCGCGTTTCTGCTCAACTCTTGGAGTAGGCAGCTGGCGCGCCAAATCCAATGCTCTGACTTGAACGCTGTCAAAGTTTTCCTTCATGCCATCGTAAGCGACTTTTGCGCTATCTCTCTGTTCTTTTGTGATGGTCGGATTTTCTGTAAGCTGTATTGCTCTGTTCAAGCTAACCTCAGCGCGATTCAGATCTCCTTCCATATAGTAGCAATAACCTTCAACAAGGTAAGCTTCGGATATCAAGTAAGAATCCGGGCGGTTCCTTATTATCCAAGTGGTGAAGGGACGCGCATTCTTTGTGTCGCGAACTTTCAAGAAGCTCCATGCAAGCGCAAGAGCAGCTTCTTCGTAGAACGGTGAAGCTGTATTGGTAACCTGACCGTAAAGCTGCGCAGCTTCAGCCAAGCCATCCGGCTCTGCAAAGTAAATGTGACCTAGTTTTACCCTTGCCGCATCTTGCAAATCTCTTTCTGACTGGTTAGAAGCTTGCTGGGTTAAAATATCATTGAAAGCGCCTTTAGCTTCTTGCCATTGGCTATCGCGGCTATACGCTATGCCCATTGTATAGCGAGCATAGAAATAGTTGGCATTGCCTGGCAAAATGGAAGCAAGTAGCTGAACAGCGTCCTTATTCTGACCCTGCTCAAATTTTATCTGGCCGGCAATATAATCTGCATCAGGTTTTACATCAGACCTGGGGAAATGCTGGGCTATGTACTGGTATTTTACCATGGCATCGCCATAACGACCTTCTTTATAGTCTATATTCATCAACTGAAAATGGTATTTTGGAATTTGATCGGAATGAGGATATTTTCTGATAGCCTCTTGATAAACTCTTTGCGCAGCCAAATGCATACGCATATTTTCAAATGATTTGCCCTTGTAGAAAGCTGCTTGGTCAACCAAATGGAATGTGGGATATTTTGTCTGTACTTTGCCAAACGCATAAGAAGCAGCTATAAAGTCGCGGTTCAGATACAAACGCATTGCAGCGCGGTAATCGTTTTCCGGCTCTATCTTCAAGCGACGGTATCTGGCTTCGCCAATGCTTTCTTCGCGAGTATCGCCAAAGCGGGCAGTTGCGCGAACATTCCACAAAAATCCACGGTTCTTTTTCTCTATCAAATCATCGTGAGACATTTCAAGGTCCAGTCCAAGATAGCGGAACAAATTCACGTCTTTCACATTCACAGTTGCGCCAATAACAGGATAGCCTTCTTTGGTTAAACGACCCTTAACGCCAAGATGCGAGGTTATAAAGTAGGTAGCAGAAACACCAAACTCCATCATTTTGCCCTTGCCACCCTCATCTTCATCGTGGAAAAAATCTATAATGCTAATTTCACCCTTTATTTCCAAAGCACGGTTTAAGCCACGATAGAACAAAGATAAATTCAAGTTAGCAGGAATTGCATAGCCATCATCGCTTTTGCCTCCAACAAATACAGGAGATATAAAACCATAGCTTTCCTGGCCTTCCTCGCTTGCATTGGCAATAACCGGCTGTAGGAGATTTTGAAATGCAATACCTATTTGAACGTGGCCAAGTTTTGAATTGTTTATGGGATTTAGGCTAAAGCCAATGTCAGTACCCATAGTGAATTGCTTATTGTGGTTAAACTGATCCACCTGCAAGATGGACAAATTCACGCCCATAGCCAACCAATGGAATACACGGTAAGCATAACCAATCATATAGGCGTTTTCTGTGTAATCGCCATTTACGCTATTATCTACAGTAGCCCCATTTTCAAAGAAAGTAAAACCGAAGGAGTGCTTATAACCCCAAGGCATCACAACAGAGCCGTATTCCTGCATGGCCGCACCGCTTATGGTACTGAAAAAACCACCTGTAACTTCTAATTGGTCATTCTCTGCTATGCCTGCAGGATTGACATACATGGAAGTTGTTCCGCCAAACTCGCCAAACCAATCATTTTGCTGATATTTGTTTGGCGAGTAAGATGGTGAAAATTGAGCAAGCGCATAGCCTGCAAAACTAAACACTAACGCAATGGACAGTAATATATTTTTCACTTTCAATTTCTCCTTAGTTATCCGTGCGCTGGAATTCTATGCGACGGTTTTTTGCCCTGCCCGCAGCTGTTTTATTGGATGCAATCGGCTGATCGGGCCCCTTTCCTTCAAAAGTGAAACGACCTGAATCTATGCCGCGACTAATCAAAAAGTCTACCACAGCCTTTGCACGAGCCTCGGAGAGTCTTTGATTTGCGTCTCTTCTACCTTGATCATCCGTATGTCCAACCACCTTGAATGTAACTTCTGGGTAGGTTTGCATAGTTTCCACTACTACCATAAGATTGCCAAATGATTCATCTGTAATATCAGCTTTTCCGCTAACAAAATTAACACCTTCTACCACGAACACTCTTCTCGGAGGAGGAGGCGGAGGAGGAGGTTCTGGTTCTGGTTCCGGTTCTGGCTCAGGAACGAATTCTATTTCTTCTGGAATAAATTCTGGCTCAGGTTCCGGTTCTGGCATC
>WRMM01000043.1 GCA_009777135.1 Candidatus Fibrimonadales bacterium | reverse complement strand
TGGTTGTTGTAATCTGCAGTTCCTCTGGTTTGCAACTCTGGCGGGAAGAATCCGCCCATATAGCCACCATGCGAAGAGCAGTTTCCATTCAAGTCCATGACTCCGTTTGCGCAAAGCTTATCGCTGTTGTATTCCCACAAGCCGCTTGCGTTGCGCTTGAAAGGCATGTCATAGCAGCGCATAACGTTTTTGCCGGGAGTAGGCCTAAAGGCGTCATCAAAATTTTGCTTTGTCCAGCCGTCCGTAGAAGAAGGATTATTCCACTCCATTTTTGGAACACCATCTTCAAGAACCAAAGTGTTTTTCGGAATACCCTTGATAACACCAACGCCAGCCGAAGAACCGCAATTTTCGCTACATGTATGAAAGGAGGTGTTTACAATATCGGTATCATAAATTATAGCGGCGAAAGTATAAGAGCAAATCCCGTCCCTGCTTCTCTGGTCAGTTTTATGCCAGCCACCCGCACCGTCAGCGGGAACGAAGTACAAGTCTCTGTCATCGCCAAATAAAGTGACAAGATTGAACGGAGTCGGCTCACCTTCCGGCCAATTTTCAGGGTCTTCATCCAAGCCCAAAAGACCTACTTGGTCAAGCGGATCGGGACCGGGCCAAATCAAAGCGAAATCATTCGGAGGCGTTGCTGGGGTAAGGCCATCGGCAAAGGTAATTCTATACCACCCACAGCTGCTGGCATCAAGGCGCATAGGGCTTTTCTTGAGATTTCCACCGTCCATATAAACCAGATGAGGCGTTCCCAAAGTCCATACATCATCGCCGGGAGGCAGAAAGTAGAGGTTGTAGGCATTGGGAATATCCTGACTAAAATATATTTGACCTGGCGTTGACGGACTTTCAGTTAAATAATAAGTTGCACCACCGCCTGGGCAAGTGAAAGCTTGGCCATTATCCGGACGCCCTGTTCTTATTCCATCTGGCCCTATGATGGTATTGCCATCATACGCATTATTGTTCTGAGCAATAACAAAAGAGTTGCCGGCATTGCCACCATGGCTACTCATGTTTACGCTAAACCAGCCATTTGCACCCGGGCTGTATGTATATGGATGCCAAGAATTATTGCCACGCTCAAAAATAGAGAAGCTAGCAGACCAACTTTGAGGCAATTGGATGAGCAAGGTTATGTTGCACGCCGCCGTTGCATTCCCAGCAAAAAACGCCAAGGCAGCGGAAAAAATTAAAACGAACTTTTTGAAAGGGTTCATAGAGCCTCCTTTTGAGGTTTGATTGAAAGTTTCTGTTTGGGTTGATAACGCCTCACCCTGCGTTCTCTCTTCATGCGTTCCTCTTCCAGCAACTCTGGCAAGCCAACTTCATGAATATATTTAACAAATCCGTGTAAAAATTTCTGCCTGGCAGTCAATCTTAAAGGCGCCCTGCATGCCCTGCGCTTGCGAGTTTCTTCTTCATTAATAACTCTTATCGCCTCATGTAAATATCTTGCATTGCTCATCACGCTGACTCCGGCTTAATCCTTTCAATAAAACCATTTTTAAGCATATCCTTAGCACTAGCCATGTAGCGCATTGCCTCTGCGTAGCCTTTTTGCATAATAGCCTGCTGTTCTTCTCTAATCACAAAATCTCCATAACAAACGTTGCCGAGCCAGAAACCCTAGCCCCGCAACTTACAAATATAGAAATTTTTAGAGAAAAAGGAAGAAAATTCTGCAATTTTAATAAAAAATGATTTTTTTTGTGATTTTCGCTGGGGGTTGGGATTGGTTTGGGGTATGGGGTATGGGGTATAGGGTATGGGGAATTTCATAAAAAACGGCTTATATTCGCTAAAAAGGGCATGTTTTTGCATTGCCCATACCCCAAACCCCAAAGCGACTTAATCAGCGATTACTAAATCGTAGTTTTACCGGTTGTAAACGATATTTCTGTGGGTGTTGGGGGGTTGCAGGCGTTCGTTGGGGGGTTGCAGATGGGCGTTGCGGATGGGCGAAAGATTTTTCGCCCCTACACCACGGCGTGCCATTTGGTATTTTTCGTGTCGGTATTTGTCATATTCTGGATAAACGCAATAATTATCCGGGCACAATCAACGCTGTAGGGGCGAAAAATATTTCGCCCATTCACAACGAATTTCGCCCATTCGCAACGAATTGCAACATCGCAATGAATATTTGCCGTATTTTGACAAAAAATCAGGTATATAGCCAAAATTCTAGATGCGTTGGCAATGGAATTTGGGGTATAATTCGCTAAAAAGGGCATGTTTTTGCATTGCCCATACCCCAAACCCTATACCCCATACCCAAACATTAGTTAATCAACGTTTACTATATTTGCCCTTGGAGGAATATTTTATGGATAGCGCTGAATTTGATAGAAGAATTGCAGCAATAATGGAGAGCTTTGAAAGAAGCAGAATGGAAGATGAACGCCGCCATGCCGAATGGGAGCAACGCAACGCTGCACGTGAGGCTGAGGATGCGAAGCGCAAGGCCGAGCGTGAGGCTGAGGATGCGAGGCGCAAGGCTGAGCGTGAGGCTGAGGATGCGCGGCGTAAGGCTGAGCGTGAGGCTGAGGAGGCGCGGCGCAAGGCTGAATGGGAGATGCGCAAAGCTGAGGATGAGCAACGCAAGGCTGCACTTGAGGCTGAGGAAGCGCGGCGAAAGGCTGAATGGGAGATGCGCAAAGCTGAGGATGAGCAGCGCAAGGCTGCACTTGAGGCTGAGGAGACACAACGCAAGGCTGAGGAGGCGAGGCGCAATGTTGAGCGTGAGGCTGAAGAGGCGAAGCGCAAGGCTAAGCTTGAGGCTGAAGAGGCGCGGCGTAAGGCTGAATGGGAGCAGAACCTAGCAGAGTGGGAACGTCGTCGGGCTGAAACAGATAGGCAAATAGACAAAGTGGCCAAGCAAATGGGCAATATAAACGAAAATATCGGTAGCCATGCCGAGCAGTTTTTTCAAAGCGCATTTGAGAAAAAGCTGGAATTTGGCGGCATTAAATATGATGAAATGATTCGCAATTTGCGGCACAAAGGCAGAAATGATGAGATTGAATTTGATATTGTTTTGGTAAATGGCGACAGCATTGCCATAATTGAGGTAAAAAACAGAATACATCCCAGCTTTGTAAAGCAATTAGCTGAAGAAAGGATGAAGATATTCAGAAAGCATTTTCGTGATTTTGACGGCTACAGCGCCTACCTTGGCATAGCAGGTTTTTCTTTCAGCGATTTTGTTGTTGAAGAAGCCAGCAGGTATGGCGTTGGCATTATCAGGCAGGTTGGCGATTCCATGGAAATGGATGCCGTAAAACTGAAGGCTTACTAAAACCGCAAACAAGCAGCCCAGCCTCTGTCAACCGGGGCTGAATTTTTGCTTTTTGCGGTAAGATTTTGGTAGTCCCAGAGCAGAAGCTCGCCTTTTTGGGCATCCCATATACTCCACTCGCTTTCCCATTCAAAGGTTTTTCTGTCTTTTATGGAAACCTCAATAAAAGAAGCAAAAGCAAGGTAGCGAACCTTGTAGCGCAGGCTAAGTTTTTTGAAAAAATCTTTTAATTCCTTGTTTTCGCTCAAGGGAATTTCACGTAAATTTGCAAAAGCATTCCAAAACTCTGCGGAGTCTCTCTCCGGAACCTGCGACCCGGGAAAAAGCAGAACACGCTCATTGTTAGGGAACCGCGCCGCCAAAACGGAATCCTCCTTTGCCGCAAAATCAAATTCCACCGCACTTTCGCTGAAACTGTGGCAATAACTGCATTTTTCAGGCGAATTTGCAACCACATTCAAAGCAGGCAAAATACCTATAGCCGCACCGGAATCCAGCGCCAAAACCTCGCTCGCCTGTTCCCTGTAAACTCTATTTACCTTCACATCAAAACTCAGTTCAACGCCGCTTCGGCAATCATCGCAAGGCGGCTTTTCCCTGCCACCCACGCCCTCCGCCCTCTGCCCCGCACAAGCGGATAAGACGATTGTAAGGGCAGAAAAAAGGAGGAGGCGTGGCATATAGGCAAGGTAGAAAATAGGTTAACTGATAACAGTCAATCCCAATGAATTATATTTTTTTATTGCCTCATCCGCACTTATTAACGCAAATCCACTACCTATAGCTTCCCATATTAAAAATCTATCAAACGGGTCTCTGTGAATTACAGGAAGTTTATATACCGTAGCCATAGTCTTTGGTTCAATGCCTTTACAAATAAAAAAATTGTCCTTGATTTCTTGAAACAACTCCTCAGGAGTAAATCCGTTTAATTTTAATTTCCCTAAACCATATTTTATTGAAATTTCCCATAAATTAACAGGACTGTAATAGATTTTATGATCTTCATTCAAAATTATATTTTTTATGTTTTCTGATAATTTCTTTGTGTCAAAAAAAGACCATAGCAAAATATGCGTATCAAGCAAAAATTTCATAAATTGCACAATTCCTCGTCGGATATATGCCAATTTTCTGAAAATTCTATACTGCCTTTTTTTTCCAATGTTCCAATTTCTCTTTTTTTGGTATTTTTCCAAACTTGTTTTTCATCAAAATGCAATGCAAATTCTTCGCCAAGCAAAACATCTTCCATTACAGAAGAAAATTTTGTCTTCGCTCCAGCTACCTCTAAAGTTTTCATATTTAAAATATAGTAAATCAGCATTACTATATTACCTGCAAATGATCTTTTCTTCCCTGATGTCAAAATTGTTTCCTCCTAAATATGAGGAAGAAACGTCGGGGTTTATAGATTTGAATCCAGAGTATATTTTGGTGGATAATAAAAACTCGTTTAAAAAAATGCTGGCTGTTTTGGAGCAGGCTACGGCTTGCGTTATGGATACAGAAGCAGACTCAATGCATCACTATCAAGAGAAATTGAGCCTTATCCAGATAAGCGTTGGAAAATATCACTGGCTTTTAGACCCTCTCTGCGGGCTTAACTTGAAACCGCTCTGGAAATGCAAAGCTATGAAGCAGATAACCTTCCATGCCAGCGATTATGACCTGCGACTGCTTGCTAGGTTCCACAAATTCCATCCGAAAAACATTTACGATACCTCCATTGCCGCAAAGCTTTTGGGAGAAAAACAAACAGGCTTGGCCGCTTTGGTCTGGAAATATTTTAAAATAAACCTAGACAAAGAAAATCAAAGAGCAGATTGGACAAAAAGACCGCTCTCGCCAGAAATGTGCCGCTACGCCGTGCTAGACACAGTTTATTTAGACGCAATGAAAGAAATTCAATGCGAAAAACTCCAAAAGCTGGGGCGCATGGAATGGCTAAAGGAATCTTGCGAATATTTGCTCAAAAAAATCCGGAATAATAAAAACGATGATGAATGCCCAAAAGAGAGCTGGAGGCTGAAGGGTTCAAATGTTTTTAAACCCTTGGAGCTGCAGATTCTCAGAGCCGCTTGGCAATGGCGAGACCAAGAAGCAAAAAAAAGAGACCTTGCTCCCTACAGAATTTTAAGCCCATATTTTATACTCAGCGTGGCTAAGGCAGCAGCAAAAACCAAAGGAAAAATTGATGAGCGCAATTTGCCAAAATTACCTAAGAACCTCAAGGGCAAGCTGCTCCCATCCTTTTTGGCAGCGCTGAATGCCGCCGTTGCAGCGCCAGCAAGCGAATTCCCTGGCCCCATTCTGCGCAAAGCCACGCCGCGCACCGCCATAAACGATGACCTGCGCGAAAAATTGCGCGAACTTAGAAACGAGAAGGCTTTGCAGCTGAAAATTGATTCGGGGCTTTTGGCAAAGCAAAATCAGCTGAATGCGCTTGCAGACGACTTGAACGGAAATTGGGAAGAAAAATTCAAAGCCGCCGAATTTATGAACTGGCAATGCGAGATTTGGAGAACTCTTGTTCCAAAAGCGGTTCTGCCCAAAAACGCAACCGAGCTTAGGGCTTGGGCAAAGGAAAGGATTTTAGACATGAGCGAGGAGAGCAGAGCAAAGGAAGATGAGAATTTGCTTTTGATGCTTTCTAAGCGTTCCGCTTTGCAAAATGGATATATAGCCGCATTTTACCCTGCCAAGCTTGAACCGCAAATTATTCCTCTGCTGAAAAACCTTGCCAGTGAAGGCAGATTGCTTTTGCCAAGAACCTTGGACAAAAAAATGGAGTTCGCTCTGATTCAAAATCTTGAAGAAGATTTGCAAATCGGTGCTTTTGGGATAATGGAACCCAAGCCTGAACTGCCAGCATTTGAAGGCATGCCTGCGGCATTTTTAGTCCCAGGCGTTGTTTTTGGCAAAGACGGCACTCGCATTGGGCACGGAGCAGGTTACTACGACCGCTTTTTGGCAACATTCAAAGGCATTCCAAAATTGGGAGTTGCCTATTCTGCGCAAATAAGAAGCTCTCTGCCGCAAAACGCAACGGACGTGAGAATGAACGAGGTGGTGAGAAGCAACAGCTAGGGACTATTTTCCCTTAAAAATAAACCTCAATACCTCTGAAAAAAACATTTCTACATTACTCCGCTATGGCTATATTCTCAACCAACGCAGATTCCATTGGCAACACGCCTTTGGTACGTTTAAATCGTGTTGCCGGCAACGCAAAAGCTGCCGTGCTTGCAAAAATTGAATCACGAAACCCCACTTTCTCCGTTAAATGCCGCATTGGAGCGGCTCTTGTAAATGATGCGGAAGAACGCGGCGCGCTAAAACCCGGAATGACTATTCTGGAACCTACATCCGGCAATACAGGCATTGCTCTTGCTTATGTTGCGGCGGCAAAAGGTTATAAATTAATGCTTACAATGCCCGAAACCATGAGCATGGAAAGGCGGCGTGTTTTAGCGGGTTTTGGCGCTCATTTGGAATTGACTCCAGGCGCGCAGGGCATGAAAGGCGCAATAGCCAAGGCTGAGGAATTGAAGAATGCCAACCCCGATAAGTACTTTATCCCGCAGCAATTTGAGAATCCTGCCAACCCGGCTATTCACGAAAAAACCACAGGTCCCGAAATCTGGGAAGCGACTGGCGGCGAAGTAGATATTTTTGTTGCAGGCGTAGGCACAGGCGGAACAATTAGCGGAGTTTCGCGCTTTATTAAAAACACAAAAGGCAAAAAAATAACTTCCGTTGCGGTTGAACCCGCAGAATCTCCCGTGATAACGCAAACATTAAATAAACAAGAACTTAAACCTGGTCCGCATAAAATTCAGGGCATAGGCGCAGGATTTATTCCTAAAAATCTCGATTTAAGCTTAGTTGACAGCGTTGAAACTGTTCCTTCAGATGAAGCTGTGGAATTTGCCCGCCGCTTGGCAAAAGAAGAAGGCATTCTTTGCGGAATAAGCAGTGGCGCGGCAACGGCAGTAGCGGTGAGACTTGCGCAATTGCCGGAAAACAAAGGCAAAACCATAGTTGTTGTTCTGCCTGATACCGGCGAGCGGTATCTTAGCACAGTCCTTTTCGAGGGGTAGGCATCAATGGACATAAGCACCATCTGCGTGCATGGCTGCAGCAAACAATACGATTCCACAGGCTCGGTTGCCGCTCCAATTTATTTGTCATCAACCTTTGCGCACCCCAGCGTTGGAGAAAGCACGGGCTTTGACTACTCACGCTCGCTTAACCCCACGCGCGAACATTTGGAGCACACCGTTGCCGCATTGGAAGGCGGCGCGGGAGCCATTGGGTTTTCGTCTGGAATGGCTGCTGTTTCTGTATTGATGGAATTATTTTCGCCAGGCGACCACATTGTAGCATCCGATGATTTGTATGGCGGCACATATCGCTTGTTTAACCATATATCCGAAAAGAACGGCCTCAAATTTTCTTACGCAGATTCTTTGGAAAACATAAAAGCAGCAATAGAGCCTGCAACGAAAGCTGTGTTTATAGAAACGCCTACCAACCCCATGATGCGCATAATTGACATTGCAGAAGTCGCTAAAATTACGCAGGAACGTGGTTTGCTGCTAATAGTGGACAACACCTTTCTTCCATATTTTCAAAGACCTATAGCTTTGGGCGCAGACATTGTGCTGCACAGCGGAACCAAATATTTGGGCGGCCACAACGATGTGCTTGCTGGCTTGCTGGTTGCAAAAGAAAATGCTATAAATGAACGCTTGCGTTTTCTTGCGAAAACAACTGGCGGGTGCTTGTCTCCTTTTGACAGCTATCTGGTAATTCGCGGAATCAAAACCTTGGCAATACGCATGGAACGTATGCAAGAAAGCGCGCAGGCTATAGTGCAGTGGCTAGGCGCAAACAGCAAAGTTGCAAAGGTGTATTATAGCGGCATTGGCGGCATGATATCCTTTTCGCTATGCGATGAGCAAACGGCGGTTAAAATACTTGAACGCGTAAAAATCATAAAATACGCAGAAAGTCTTGGCGGCGCAGAAAGCCTTATCACTTATCCAATGCTTCAAACCCATGCGGATATGCCAGAAAACGAGCGAAACGCTAGAGGCATAGATGCGCGTTTGCTGCGCCTCTCTGTGGGTTTGGAATCTGCAAAGGACTTAATTGCGGATTTGGAACAGGCAATAGGAAGTATCCACGAGAAGGTAGATTAGGTATTTTCTACATTTCTAACCATGTTTCGCTATGCTATTTTGATAGTTTTTATAGCACTGAGTTTTTCGCAAAGTTTTGCACGCCGCTGCGGAACTGTGCAGTTTGCGTTAAATGCAGAAAACCCCGAAAAAAGGATTTTGGCCAAACCAGGTTTTAATAATTGCACTTTTGCAGATTATTATGGAACCGGAGAAGTTTTGGAAAGACGAGTTTTAGGAGAACAGAATTTTATTATATACTATAAACTTGAAGGAGTGCATGCGGTTAAAACTGAAAGATATATAGATTCTCTTGCGAAATATTTAACAGATGCTTATAAATTGCACAAACATGAGCTTGGCATGAAAGAAATACAGAGCGCAAGACAGACATTTCATTACCAAAAAACCGTTCCATTAGGATTTTATCCCGTTGAAGTTATAGACACCGGACTTTTGCGCAACGGAGAAGGAGAATACGAAGGTGCTTTTGGCTTAACATTAACTCCTACTAAAGGTTCAAAAGCAACGCAAATAGCCATAGAAAATGATTTTTTCTACGGCGCAAATTGCGATGGCAAGCTTTCAACAACACCTTTTCCTTCAATTATACATGGAGATTATTCCGGAGACAAATGGCATTTAGCATTAAAGGTAACTACTTTTCACGAACTTTATCATAGTTTTCAGCTATCGCAAGTGGACATAACGAACAATAATAGCTTTTGGCTTGAGGCAAGCGCAACTGGAACAGAAGAAATAGGCGCTCCGGAAGTTGATGATTATATAAGCTATATTTATACAAAATCACTTTCTCCGTTAGGGGCTTTTGCCAATCTCGGGCAGAATATGGAGCAAGAAGATGGTTATGGCCATGCCGTGTTATATTTGTTTCTGCACTCCGAGCTAGGATCGCATTTTGATTCTGCGATATGGGATTCTTTTGCCAAAAATCCTGGAAATAATTTTGCCATGCAATTGGCAAGGGTTGCCGATGCGCTTGGCAAAAATCCTGATACTTTGTTTCACAAATACGCTACGGATATTTTTTATTCTGGCGACAGGGCAGAATTTTCGCCATACGAATACGGGGTTTCTTCAAGCTTAGCTGATATGCCAAAATGGCCCGAATGGAGAATAAACTCAAATACTCAAAATAATTGGAATTTGCCAGTAGGCGCTATTAACTTTATTCTAAAAACAAATGAACAGCATCCAAAAATAGATCAAGCTATAAAAGTTTCCTCTTTGAACTATGGAGATTCTTCCATTTGGATTCTTTCCCGTCTATTGGAAGCAGAATACATTAAACCGTTACCCAAAGGTGAATTCGCCGCTTATCCCAATCCTTGGAATCCGCGCAAAACTTCAGATATAAAATTCAAATATCTTCCAGAAAACTCCAAAGGAATAGAAATCCGCTCTTCAAACGGCTCTTTGCTGGAAAGAATCCATTCCGAAGCAGAAAAAGACCCCATCTGGCACCCAAAAAGAAACCCAGCCCCTGGAATCCTCTACTACAGATCCCTGCCTCACGGCAAAACCAAAGTACTGATTGTGGAGTATTAGGTACGTAGATATAGAACGCAGATTTAATTGTTTGGGAGTGGGGAGTGGGGAGTGGATTGTTCAGAACATCATTGTTCGGGACATGGGACATGATTTTGCACAGTTATGTCCAAGAGGCTAGCAATAATCCTGAAAATCCTCTAATCCTGTGAATCCTGATCCATTTTGCAAACGATAGATACGCAGATTTATTTGCTTGGGACATGGAACTAGCGACATTCAGAACATCATTGTTCGGGACACGGGACATGATTTTGCGCATTCATATCCCAATTCGCTAGCAATAATCCTGAAAATCCTCTAATCCTGTGAATCCTGATCCATTTTGCAAACAATTGTTGACGCTTTTTAAAAATTTATTCTCTATGTTACAAAGTTATGGCAAAGATAGAATACTCAGAGAACTTGGTTAAGGCTTTTAGCGATTTGCTATGCGAAGAACGCAAAAAGCGCACTCTTTCGCAACTTGAATTAGCCAAAAAAAGCGGCTTAACTCGGCAATGCATATCGCTTTTTGAAACTTGCCAGCGAATCCCAACATTTTTCTCCTTATTAAACCTAGCAAAAGGCTTTGACATACCTGTAGCAAAGCTAGTATCCTTGTTTATGAAAAAGCTAGAATTTTACGAACAGCAGGAGAAAAGACTATTAGCTGCCAAGAACAAAAAATCAAACAAGTGGTTTTAGGGCTAGGGTTTTGAAATTGTTTCACGTGAAACATATAAACAATGCTGATTTACTTCGCTCTGGAACATGGGACAAGCGGCGTGCAATGCAGCTCTGCATATCGCTTGTCCCAAAGCATTAAGTTTGAGCAAATCAGCATTTAAATAAGCGCTTCCCACGAAGTTAAAGAGACCCATCTGTAAAATGTTTTACCAAGCGTGCAGGTATATTCCCCTCTTTCAGAGCTTCCCCTTACCCACAAAAATATAGAATCTACTCCACTTTGGAATATGCAAATGTATTTTTTTGTCTTATTTTTCCTCTGCAAAGCGTCTAATCATATAAAACCTTGGGGAACAACTATGGAATATAATCCAAACCTGCACAGCAGGCACTCAATTCGTTTGCGTGGCTACGATTACTCAAACACGGGCGCATA
>WRMM01000042.1 GCA_009777135.1 Candidatus Fibrimonadales bacterium | reverse complement strand
ACAACAGAAAGCACATAGAGTTCAGCTTAAAAGTAGATAAAAATCCGCCCGCCACGCTGATTGGAGACGAATTGCGCATAAAGCAAATTTTGAGCAATTTGCTCTCCAATGCCTACAAATATACAGAAGTTGGAAGTGTAGAGCTGTCTGTAGGCATTGAAGCGGAAAATGCTGAAAGCGGCAATGCAACGCTTGTTTTTGGCATAAAGGATACTGGGCAGGGAATGACGGAAGAGCAGCTGGGCACGCTTTTCACCACGGAATATTCCCGTTTTAATCTTGAAGCCAACCGCACGATTGAGGGCGTGGGGCTAGGCTTGAACATTACCTGGCGTTTGATAAAAATAATGGACGGCACGGTTTCTGTGGAAAGCAAACTGAATGAGGGAACGAATTTTACTGTACGCTTGCCGCAGAAAATGGTTGATTCCAAGGTTTTGGGCAAAGAGCTTGTTGAAAGCCTGCAAGATTTTCGCATTAGCTATTCATCTCAAATAAAAAGAACGCAAATAATACGCGAATATATGCCTTATGGCAAAGTTTTGATTGTTGATGATGTGA
The DNA here is from genome assembly GCA_009777135.1 of Candidatus Fibrimonadales bacterium. Classification (GTDB taxonomy): domain Bacteria; phylum Fibrobacterota; class Fibrobacteria; order Fibrobacterales; family Fibrobacteraceae; genus Fibrimonas. Next base: position 10,612 of record WRMM01000042.1, on the reverse strand, counting down.
ACTCAAATTTGCATGTAGCCAAAGGTTTGATGATTCCTTATGGCTTTTCTATTGATACGGCTAGCAGCGGTTTTGAAGCCATTGAAAAAATCAAATCGGGCAATGTTTACGATGTTGTGTTTATGGATCACATGATGCCTAGAATGGATGGCATGGAAGCTGTGAAAATTATCCGCGATATGGGATATAAAGAACCGATTGTTGCATTAACGGCAAATGCCGTGGTTGGGCAATCTAAAATTTTTCTTGATAACGGCTTTGATGATTTTATATCAAAGCCCATAGATATACGGCAGCTCAACGCTATTCTAAACAATTTTGTTCGCGATAAACAGCCGCCGGAAGTGATTAAGGAAGCGCGCAAGCAAAAACAAAATATGGCAAACATGCCGCAAAGCATCACGCCAGAAGCTGCAGCCTTGCTTAGCATTTCTTTGCTGGACTTCAAAAAAGCTTTGCCTGTTATAGAAAATATTTTCAATAACATAGAGAATGCGACCGCAAAGGATTTGCAAATGTTTACAATCAGCGTGCATTCCATGAAAAGCGTTTTGAGAAATATCGGCGAAACTGCGTCCTCGGAACTGGCATTTGCTTTGGAAAAAGCAGGCAGAGAGCAGGATAAAAACACAATCAAGGAGCTGACCCAAACGTTGATGGACGAACTGAACAGAATTATCGCTAAAATTGAAATTAAAGAGAAAGAGCCAGAAGGCAAAGTTGACGAAAACCAGAGCTGTTTGCGTGAACAATTGCTGATTATCTGCCAAGCTTGCGCAATTTTCGATGAAAGGCCTGTTAAGGCAGCGATTGAGACTTTGAAAAAAATATCTTGGAAAAAAGAAACTCAAGCCCTTATAGACAAAATAGACGAACAATTATTGTATGGCGATTTTGAAGAGGTGCGGAGGCTGGCTGTGGAAAATTTATGAAAAAAATAATAAATATATTTGCTGCTTTTATATTTTTAATAGTTATAGTACTGGGGGTATGGAGCACCTTTGCCATGCAAACAGTGAGCTTTGAATCTACCATCCTAATGGCAAAAAATAAACTCAAAGGCGATTTAGAGTCTTTTAAGTATATGCTGTCGCAAGAATATGGAGAATTGCAGCTTGTTGATGATAAGCTGACAGACCAGCATGGCAACTCAATTAAATATCAATACCAAATTATAGACAAGATTTCAAAAGAACTGGATATAGCCGCAACTATTTTTGTTAAAGAGAACGATGATTACCGCCGAATTGCCACCAGCATCATTGATAGTTCCGGAAAACGAGGAGTAGATACATTTTTGGGTTCGCAAAGCGCCGCATTTGCTTTTGTTCTGGCGGGCGAAGAATATATTGGAAATGCTGTTATTCTTGGCAATAATTATCTCACCGTATATCATCCGCTTTTTCAGCCGGGCACCGATGAAGTTATAGGTTCCCTGTTTCTTGGCATAAACATGAAAGCTATTGAAGAAATTATTGCCCATGGCGAACAAAGCCAGCTAATCAGAATAGCTATTGTTGCGTTAAGCATTTTATTGTTTTTATTTTATTTTTTGAACCATTTTACAAAATTGGATACACGCACCATGATTGCCGAAGAAAGCAATAAGGCAAAAAGCAAATTTCTGGCTACTGTAAGCCACGAAATACGCACGCCCATGAATGCAATTCTTGGTATCACGGAAATTCAGCTTCAAGACAAAACTATTTCGGCTGCGACAAGGGAGGCTTTTAACAAAATTTACAATTCTGGCAATATGCTGCTTGGCATTATTAACGATATACTTGACTTGTCTAGAATAGAAATGGACAAAATGGAGCTAAATCCCATTAAATATGAAATAGCAAGCCTTATTAATGATATTGTGCATTTGAACATAATACGCAACAGCAAGCCAATAGAGTTTAGCCTTAAAGTAGATGAAAATACGCCCGCCACGTTGCTTGGAGATGAATTGCGCATCAAGCAAATTTTGAATAATTTGCTTTCCAATGCTTACAAATATACGGAAAGGGGAAATGTAATTTTATATATTTATACCGAAGCTGCAACCGAAGATGATTCTGCTATGCTTGTTTTTTGCATAAGCGATACAGGGCAAGGAATGACAGCGGAGCAGGTGAAAAGATTGTTCACCACCGAATATACACGCTTTAATTTGGAGGCTAACCGAACGATTGAAGGCATTGGGCTTGGCTTGAACATTACCTGGCGTTTGATAAAGCTAATGAACGGCGCAATTTCTGTGGAAAGCGAGCCTAACATGGGAACGAGCTTTATTGTGCGTTTGCCGCAAAAGGTAATAGATTCAAAAGCAATAGGCAAAGAGGTTGCGGAAAATTTGCAGAATTTCCGCATAATCAGCTCGGCTAATATTAATTCAGCGCAAATAATGCGCGAATATATGCCCTACGGCAAAATTTTGATTGTTGACGATGTTGATTCTAATTTATATGTAGCCAAGGGATTGATGACTCCTTATGGTTTGTCTATTGATACGGTTTCCAGCGGTTTTGAAGCCATTGAAAAGATTAAGGCGGGCAATGTTTACGACATTGTGTTTATGGATCACATGATGCCTAAAATGGATGGCATGGAAGCTGCAAAAATAATCCGCGATATGGGATATAAGTCTCCGATTATAGTTTTAACGGCAAATGCTGTGGTTGGGCAGTCAAAAATTTTCCTTGAAAATGGTTTTGATGAATTTATACCAAAGCCCATAGATATACGGCAGCTTAATGCTGTTCTCAACAAGTTTGTTCGCAACAAGCAGCCTCCAGAAGCAATTGAGGAAGCTCGAAGGCAAAAACGAAGCATGGCAAAATCCATTCCTCACGATATTGCGCCTGAATTAGATGCTTTGCTTTCTGTTTTTTTGCTAGATATAAAAAAGAACTTGCCGATTATAGAAAGCGTTTTGGGCAATATAGAGAATGTATCGGATGAAGAGTTGCAGTTATTCACAGTCGGCGTGCATGCTATGAAAAGCGCTTTTGCAAATATTGGCAAAACTGCTTCTTCTGATTTGGCATTTGCTTTGGAAAAAGCGACCAGAGCACGTGATAAAAATGCGATTAAATCAATGGCTCCGATTTTAATAGATGAATTGCAGAACATGGCAAAAGAAATTGAGGCAAAAAAACAGCAGATAGAAAGCGACGTTGATGAGGATAGGGATTATTTGTGCAAGCAGTTGAAAACTATTTGCCAAGCTTGCGAAAGTTATGATAAAAAAACGATTAAGAATGCACTGAAGTCTTTGAAAGATTTATCTTGGAAAAGGGATACTCAGGATTTAATAGACAAAATCGATGAGCATATTCTGTATAGCGATTTTGAAGAAGCCAGGAAGCTGGCGGAGAATGTTTCAACCTAAGAACAGTTGGCTTGCTTTTTAGCTGTCTTAATCAATTCCTAAATACGCACCTGAATCCAGTGTGCGTTCCCCAATACCTGGCGTCTTCTTCTACGCTGCTTTCAACGCTTAAATCGTTTTCTTTGGATTTCCAGCTGCCGCCTTTCAAGTACTTGTATTTGCCAAACCAAAAGCCATCGTCTTTAACCCATTCGGCAACGTTGCCAAACATATCGTAAAGCCCCCAGCCATTAGGCTTTTTGCTGGCAACGGGAGCTGGTTTTTTGCTGCTGAATTCGGCAAAGTCTTTGGGGTTTGCGTTATCGTTCCATGCGTGTTTAAACGGAGAACCCGCTCTGGCGGAATATTCCCACTCCGCTTCCGTTGGAAGCTCGCCGCCAAGCGCAATGCAGCAGCTGTTTGCCTCTTTCCAATTAACGCTGTGGGCAGGGAGCGAATCGCCTTTGAATTTGCCAAAATCCTTTTTTCCGCATTTGGCTCTATATAAGCCTTGATCCACTGCGCTTGTGTTCATGGCAAAAGGCCTTATTTGCGTGTCATTGCCTTTGTAACTGAAATTGCCGCCTGGTATCATTGCCAGCATGGCTTTAGGCATTGCAGGTTCCGGCTTTATTGGCGTTGCCTGCTCTGGCGTTTCTGGTTCAATAGGTTGCGGTATAGCGCTTGCCAGCCATTCCGGCAAAATAAAATCGCCTTTCATGGGGAATAGCAAACCATTCCAAGATATATTGAGTTCATGGTATTTGTAAAGATGCCTTGAAAAACCGCTTTCAACAGGAATCCATATTGTTTGATTTTGAGCTGTCAAAAAAGACAGAGCTGCAGGAGTGCTGGCAGTCAAAGCTCTTACTAAATCATCGCCTGTTAAAAAATCATTTTCCCAAGCGCCTTTCCAAAGAACATCTGCGCGGCCGTCTGGCGAACGCAAATGGAGTTCCAAATCGCCTTTTAAACCGCTTGGCTCAGAAGGCTCAAATTTCCCTCCCACTGCAGGAATAAAACCGCTGATTTGCATTGCGCTAAGTTCGTTTATGCGTATTGAAATTCCATTTAGATGCTTCTGAGGATCTGAGCAGCTTGCATACCATTCGTTGAATGAGAGCTGCCTTTCGCTGATATAGGTTTCGTAGTATTTGCGGTATTCGTCTGAGGTTTCGTTTAGCGGGCTGGGCGCAGAAACAGGCAGGGGATATTCTGCAACAAAAATGGCTAAGCAAATGGAGTCTGGAGATGCAGCAGGCTTTTGCTCATATAAACTATCGTACAAGCCTTCCAAAGTTTTCAAATCGCTTATGTGCGATACATCGGGAACCTCGCGCATGGCAAGCTCATATTTTTTTAATTGCGCTTCTTGCTCAATTTTCATGTTAGATTCAATGTTTGCAATAAAAACCTCCGACCAATAACCTGGCGCCCGCAATGAGTAAATTGCCCAGCCTGCAGGCAATTCCATTGAAAACGGCGTGTTTCCCACAGCTTGCTCTTCAAGCCACACCCCTGCGAGCACAGAGCTTTGTATGGATAAAACTCCGCCAGGAACATTAGCTGCAACACTATCTTGAACAATGACAGACGCACTATCTTGGACAGCGCTGCTCTGTGCAAAGCACAAACCAGAGAATAATATCCCGACGAGAGTAAAAATCAGTTTTTTTTGCATAACAAAGCGTAATTTAGCAATTATTTAGACGCTATTTCGTCTCGAATTTTAATAAGCCGCTCATAACCAGCATCTGGGACAATAGGACCCATAACCTGTATAACTTCAGAGGCAGTTGCAGAGGCAAGCTCGCCGCACCTTTCAAGCGGCCAATCATTTAGATAGCCGTATAAAAAACCTGCCGCCCACAGGTCTCCTGCGCCTGTGGTGTCTATAGCTTTAACCTCTGGCGTGCTCACTTTAATAAGATTATCTTTTTCGCCAATTATTGAGCCTTTTCTGCCAATTTTAACAACGGCAATTTTAGCCATTTTAGCCATTTCCATGCATGCAAGGTCTTCTTCCACGCTGGTTAAGGCACAGGCTTCATCTTCATTTGCTATTAAGATATCTATTGCATTGTCTTCTATCAGCTTGTCTATTATAAAACGGCAGTCCTTTATAACTCCAAAGGAACCGCAGTCAAAAACCACTTCCAAGCCGTTGTTCTTTGCCGCTTGAACGCAGTGCAAAAGAAGCGAAGGGTTGTATGCCAAATAACCCTCTAGGTAAAGGGCATTTGCGTTGTAAAAAGGGGTATCGCTGATTTCCGTTGGCAAAAGCTCTGCCGAGGCGCCCAAATATGTGAACATAGTGCGCTGAGCATCTGGCGTAACTGCAGAAAGCACTCGCCCTGTTGGGGTTGCGTTTTTGCGTATATGTCCTTCCACTCCGTTGGAGTAGAGATTTTGCGAATATACATCGCCCAAATCATCGTTGCCTACCTTGCATATAAAGCGTGCCAAGCCGCCAAGCCTTGAGAGGCCAATCATGGTATTGCTTGCTGAGCCGCCAGGTATTATTTGGAGTTTTTCAACATTGCCAAGAATGTGCCCCATTTCACCCCAGTTTATAAGACTCATGCCGCCCTTTGCTTTTTTTTGCCGAACAACCCACTCTTCGCTAACCGAAGCCACCAAATCCACCAAAGCTGCTCCAACGCCTATTGCTTTTTTCATTTTAACCTCCTTTTTTATTTTGCTGTCCAAACCACTGAAGATAATCACGTTCTTCTTGGTTCAAAGATTGTAAGCCACTGCGGTTTATTTTCTCCAAAATTTCATTTAACCGCTCTTCTTTTGCATTGAAAGAACCCTTGTAAAGCTCGCCTTCCTTTGGAGGATTGCTGTATTGCTTTGCCTGTTCCTTGAAAAATTCTCTTGAATATGTTTTTTGCTTTTTGGGCTTTGACCATGCCAGCATAAATAGGTAGCCAGAGATTATTCCACCCAAATGCGTGAAGTGCGCTATGCCGTCGTTGCTTCTTACCATAAATACTGTTATGGCAATAAACACCCATATTGCGTATTTTATTTTCATGGGTATTATGAAAAACATCAAAATAGTTCGTTCCGGGAATAAAAAGGCATAGGCGACCATAACCCCGAAGAGCGCTCCCGATGCTCCTATTATGGGAATGTTAGGGTTATTCCCCATGGCTTCTAGGGTATAAAATGGCAAACTGAATATGGCGGCAAATACCGCAGACGCCAAATAAAGAGATACGAAGTTTCTTTCTCCAAGGGTTTTGCAAACTTCTGTTGCAAACATCCAGAACATCAGCATATTAAACAGTATGTGCATAAAGTTTATGTGCACAAATGCGTAGCTTAAAAAGCGCCAAAGCTCGTGCGCCAAGCTGGGTATAAAGGCTCCATAGATCAGTATTTCCATTTTAAAAACCCAAGACAGCAGGTAAATTACTGCGTTTATCAGCAAAATAGCTTGCATTGGTCGTGGCAAATACTTGAATGGTGTTAAGCCTAGCATTGATTATAGAATATAGAAATTTGGAAATGGAGCTAAGGAGATTCGAACTCCTGACCCTCACGCTGCCAGCGTGATGCTCTACCAACTGAGCTATAACCCCGGGGATAAGCTCAAATATAGAAAAAAACGGTGAAGCTGTCAACTATTTTCAGCTGGCAAAGACAGGTATTGGAAAAAAGCTAAAGCATAATTTTCTATATTATTTCTCTTGAGCCACCACGCCAACATACCAGCGCAGGCGGTTTCTGTCTGGAACGCTTTGAAAAACGCTTATGAACAAGAGCGTTTTCCGCAGATGCTGCTTTTGGATGGAATGGCAGGTATCGGCAAAAAGCTTATCGCAATGGAATTGGCAAAAATGCTTTGCGAAAATAGCAGCGAACCTATTATTTGGCTCACTCCCATAGACGGCAAAGCCGACGACAGAGACACGCCAGCCAAAATAGATGCCAAGGTTGCGGAGCTTTCGCAAAAATTTATGCGAAACCCTTTTCATATTGGGTATATAACGGAATCCGCAATTATATCTGTGGGGATGGTTGAGCATTTGCTTAAAAATTTTGAATTAAAAGCTTATGGCAACCGTGCTGTGATTATAACAAATGCAGATTTAATGAACGAGCAAGCCGCAAACAAACTTTTGAAAACATTTGAAGATGTTCCGCCAAATACATATTTTATATTGACCGCAAATTCAAGGCATTCTCTTTTGCCAACAGTGCGTTCTCGCTCAACATGCTTTTCTGTTCCTTTTTTGAAAAATGAAGAAATTTCCAAAACTTTAACAACTTATGGCTATGCTGCTTCATCAGAAGATATTTTGGAATTTGCCGCTGGCTCAGCGGGAAAGGCAATGCTTGCCATAGATTCAAATTATTCTGAGCTTAGAGAAAAAATAAAAGTTTATGCAAGCCACGCTCTTAAAGGCGATGCTTCTGCAGCAATTTTATATGCGCAGACAATAGAAAAAGACATAAATACAGCCGCATTTTTTTTAGAGGGGCTGGCTCTGCAATGCCCAGCTCATATACATAGCATCAATTTTCTTTTGCAGGCAGTGCTGGCGAAAAAATTCACCGTTGAGCATGCCATTCAAAATATGGCGCTGAGGATGGCGCAAAAAATATGACAAATGCACAATTATCATTGGAAATAGCAAAAAGACACAAAGTTTCAGTTCTTTTGGCGCGAGTTTTGATTTTGCGAGGCGTTAAAACGCTAGAAGAATCAGATAGATGGTTAAATTGGGACATTCCTTGCGAACATGACCCCTTTTTGATGAAAAACATGGACAAAGCCATAGAGCTGATTTCCAACGTTCGCGAAAACAAAAAGAAAGCATGGATTTACGGCGATTACGATTTGGATGGAATTTCTGGAGCGGCAATTTTAGCGGGAGCATTAGGCGACTGGGGATTGTCTGTGAACTGGATGCTGCCAAATCGTTTTGACGGAGGCTACGGGCTTTCTGCCGGAACTCTGCAAAAAATGAAGGATGCTGGCGCAGAATGCTTGATTTTGATAGACACGGGCATTACCGCAAGAGAGGAGATAAAAGCCGCAAAAGAATTTGGAATGCAGGTTCTGGTTTTGGACCACCACAAACCTTCCGGTGAAGGCTTGCCAATAGCAGATGCAATTTTAGACCCATTTTTAGAGGATTGCCAATACCCAAATAAATCTTTGTGCGCAGCGGGCGTTGCCTATAAATTTTTATACGCTCTTTATCAAAAAACCGGCAAGCCTTTGAGCGATTTGGAAGAATATTTGCCGCTGGTTTCGCTCGGCACTTTAGCGGATATAGTTCCTTTGAATGCGGAAAATATGTGTTTGGTGAGAAAAGGAATGGGTAAATTTTTGGACTCCCATTGCCTTGCTGTGAAGATTTTATATGATAAATTTGCAACAGACAAAAACTTTGTTAACAGCAATGACATTCATTACCGCATGGCGCCGCTGTTAAATGCGCCCGGCAGAATGGAAAGCCCCGACGCTGCGCTTAAATTTCTTTTGTGCAAAGACGAAGAAGAGATTGGAAGCTTGTATAGCAAGCTTGTTGAGTGCAATACAGAGCGCAGAAAAATCGAATTGGACATTCATGTTCAGGCTATTAAAAGGCTCGAAGAAATTTATGGAAATGATTTGCCCAAGGTTTTGATAATAGATTCTTTGGAGTGGAATATTGGCGTTGTAGGGATTGTTGCGGCGCGAATTGCCCAGGAGTACAAACGCCCAACGGCAATTATTTCTGTTCAAAGCGATGGGGTTGCAGTTGCAAGCGCGCGTTCCGCAGGTTCATTCAATTGGCATGCCGCTCTTTTTCCATGCAGGGATATTTTTACTCGCTGGGGCGGACACGTGAAAGCGGCGGGTTTTAACATAGCCGCAGAAAAAATAAACGAGCTTAGAACTCGCATGGAAGAACAGGCAAATATTCAAGATTTTACGCCTGTTATGGAAGAGAGCATTCAATATGATTTGGAAGTTTCTCTTTCTGAGCTTAGTCTGAAGTTTTTGGGCGAGCTAAAGAGGCTAGAGCCTTTTGGCAATGAGAATTCGTATCCGGTATTTTTGGCCAGGCAGGTTGCGGTTAAAGGGTTCAGGGTTTTGAATGGCGGCCATTTGCGCTTTTATGCGGTTCATGGCAGAGTTTCCATTCCCGCAATTGCGTTCAACAAAATGCACTTGGCAGATTCGCTCCAAAAAGGCAATGTGGATTTGGTTTTTGAGGTGCGTTCTAACGTGTATCAGGGAGTTGAAAGCGTTCAGCTGATTGTGCAGGGCGTGATTTAGCTAAAAGAGCCTTAGACACACTCTGCACATAAAAGCCCACAAGTCCGTTGCTGCTTTCGCCCTGGCGATTTGCCCGCAAACAATCATTGCAAAGGGTCTAAGACTATGGTAAATATAGTAAAACGCTGATTAAGTCGTTTGGGTTTAGGGTATGGGGTTTGGGGAATTTTACAAAAAACGGCTTAAATTCGCTAAAAAGGGCATTCTATCAAAGTCTAGGGTTTGGTCCATATTTATTTTCTCCGGGAGTTCCTTTAAGAAGAAAAGCTATTAGCAAAATAAACGGACCTATGGGCGGTATAAGTACTCCCAAAATAAGATACAAACCGCTGTGATTGGTGTCGTGCAAACGTCTTACGGACACAGAAAAATTCAAAAAAACAAATACAACCCACACTAACGCATAGATAATCATAACTGCAGACTCAGGAGGCTGGAACATACTTTGCAGGAATACCAATATCATAAATACAACAATAAAAGCAACAGTATTGCAAAGCCAAGAGAACCAAAATTCCTTGCGGCACGCACGACCGGAAAGCGTAGTTGTTTTTTTCAAACTATCAATGTACATATTGGCGCATTTTCTCATAATCGTTCATAAATGTAGAAAAATAAAAACACTTAACAGAAAAACGACCGCAGTATCTTATGTGTCAGATAAACATCACGAATAAAGCGGAGCCCTTGCCACGGTGATAGCTGAACAAGCCTCTATCAACACGCCCGAAGCGGCCAGTGGTACAGGCTCCCAATGCCCAAATTGCTACCTTGATTTTGCCACATTGTAGCCCAATTCATTAGCGCAACCGCTTTTTTTGCTCAAAAACGCGCTTTTTATTTGCTGTTTTCGCTGTTTTTGAAACGCTGGCGAGGCTGGGAGTTGGCGAGGTTGTTGGGTAAAAAGGGGGCTGTCTCAAAAAAGAACGTTTTTGAGACACCTATAAATATAGATTTTTTAAAAGGCAAAA
>WRMM01000041.1 GCA_009777135.1 Candidatus Fibrimonadales bacterium | reverse complement strand
CTTGTAGTTCGTATGGGGGCAACTCCTGACAGCATGTATATTGATAGGCTCACAAATAAAATAGTCGCTTTAGAGAAATTAATAGAATCGGATGTAGAATTTGTCAATCATCCAGTTAATGGCAGAATTGCGGTCAAATTTGCAAATGGAGATTCTTATGAATTTTTCAACTATCAAGACCCAATGCGAGACAAACCCAAAAGGCCAGGCTACAAGCCGCCAGAAATAGAGTACAAAAAACTGGTTGAAAACATCAAAGAAGACGCTCCAGAGTCTGGAGAATTCGGGATATTCAAGTTCTGTATTTGCGTTATGGTTTTTGGCTTGATTGCGCTTGATGTAATTATTGTCTGGATTATCCTAACGCAGCTTCGATAATTTTTTTTACCCTGTCTCTGTACAAATGTTCCTTTAAAATATGCTCCTTTGCATTTTTGATAATCTCGTTTTTTGCCGTTGGATTTTTTAGATAAAATTTTGCAAGTTCAGCATATTCTTCAGGGGAATTGGCTGCGCAAACTGCGTTTTTGGGGAATAGCTCAAGCAAATCGCTTTGGGCATCGCTAATAACAAAACGCTCGCAAAGAGGGATATCAAAAACTCTTTGATTAACCGCGCTTGGCATTTGGCAGCTGGTTATGTTTATGTGGATATTTCCCCGCGAATAATGCGCACGCAAGCCATTGCGATAATCTATATCCGGTAAAATTTTTACATTGCTCCCAAACATCGCTTTCCATCCCTGTGCATCGCCAGCAAGCTGCAAACCCAGTTCCATCAGCGGCTGCAAACACAAACGCCGCTTTTCGCTGCTTGCCAAATGAATGCAATAACTCGCAAACCACGCTTCATCTTTACTGTCGCCCGGAACCTGCTCTGCATTCATGCCGCCTGTTAAAATTTGAAACGCCGTGCTATGAGCTATAGGCAAAGCTTCATCTTCGCTATACGGAATGCGTTTCCATATTTTATCCAAAAAATCGCCCGTCATTGCAGAGCCTGTGAACAGCAAATCATAAACAGGCTTTTGATTCTGCGGATAAAACAACTGCGAATCGCCCGCAAGCGGCAGCCACTCCGCTCCAGCAAATCCCTTTTCTTTTAGCCATGGAATATATGCTCGCTCCCAAGTCCATGCAAATATATTTTCGCACTGCGTTTTGCTTAGCAGGCAAGCTATGGGGCGAGGGTCATCAACAAACCAAATATGAACCGGCACGGAAAATCTGCGGCAAACATTCAGCAAAATTCCCTCGGAATCAATGCCCTTGGCATTCACGCACAGCACAAGCCGCGGAATATTTTTTTGAAACTGCTTCATAAGCATAGCCTCTTGCAAAGCAGGATTCTCGCTTTCTTGCGGAAGAGTGAAGTGCGGGAGGTTTAGTTTTTTTAATGCGTTTAAAATTTCCTGTTGCAGAAAGTGCGTGCCAAAGGGGATGGCAATGGGATATGAGGATTTTTCATGCCTCATGCCCCATGCTCCAAGCTCCAAAACGCTCCGCAACGTCTTTTCCGCGTCATCTTCGCAGTATCTAGCAGCGGCGGGGTGGCGGATTATGGTTATTTTGCCGGTTCTGAAAAGGTTGGCGAATTGGGATAGGTTTTCGCTGTGCAATGCGATTGGCAAGCCTTCCAGTTTTTCTTGGACAATGCTTAGGTTTTCTTTGAAGGCATCGCAGAGGATTATTAGGGAGATTTTGTTTTTTGAGAAGTTTTTTAAAAATTCCAGATGATAACCCAAGCCTGTACCCAAGGCAAAAATTATGCTGTCAATTGATTCTGGCCTAAACCAGTCTCTCTCCTGCTCAGGCTTTATTGCGCTGTGCAAAAGCCGCTCAAAATTATCTCCGTATATGCGAGCGCTTAGTTCCCCGGAAGAGGCTCTGAAATGCTCGCATCGCATTTTATTTTACAGCCACTTCGACGGTTGGAACGCTTTTGTGGTCGTTTGCCTTTCCATGAAGCTTTGAAAGCTGCGCTCTTATTTTTGCAATAGCTACGTCTAAAGCTTTGCCAAAGTTTTCTTCTTCTGCTGTAGCTGCAAGCGCATTGCCTTTTATGTTGGCGGTTATATCAACCTTGCGCTTAAGCTCGGCGCCATTTGCAACTTTTGAAATACCTTCTACCACTACAGAAATATCGGTAATATTATGGAAAAGACTTTCCAGTTTGCCGATTTCGCTTTGGATAACAGGCTGGAATTTTGACGCAGGCTCCTCAAGATGCCTAACGGTAACGCTAATGGGAATATTGCTCATGATAGAGAATATAGAAAACAACTTTCTATAGCAAATGCTGATTTACTATATTACCCCCATGCCTAATTTTTACGCAACAACTCCCATTTATTATGTAAACGATCGCCCGCATATAGGCCACGCTTACACCACGGTTTTAACCGATGTGCTAACCCGCTACCACAAGCTGTTCGGGTTTGACGCTTTTTTTATGACAGGCGTTGATGAACATGGGCAAAAAGTGCAAAAAGTGGCGGCTGCAAGAGGCATTTCACCGCAAGAGCATGTGGATGAATATAGCGAGCATTTTAGAAATTTATGGCCAAAACTGAACATTGATTATGGCTATTTTATTCGCACAACAGATGCCCATCATAAAAAATTTGTGCAAGACTCGCTGCAGCATTTGTTTGACAAAGGAGAAATTTACTCAAAAGAATATTCGGGGTGGTATTCAGTTGGAGAAGAAAGATTTTTTGATGAAAACGAACTCATAGACGGCAAAGACCCAATTAGCGGGCGCGCAGTTGAGTGGATTAACGAAAAAAATTACTTCTTTAAAATGAGCAATTACCAGCAAAGATTAATTGATTGCATAAATGAAAACCCTTCTTGGATTTTGCCGGAATTTCGCAAAAACGAAGTGCTGGGCTTTTTGAAAAAACCGCTGAACGACCTGTGCATAAGCCGCCCGAAATCACGCCTCTCCTGGGGCATTCCCCTGCCTTTTGACCAAGATTTTGTAACCTACGTTTGGGTGGATGCGCTTGAAAATTATATTAGCGGAGTTCAAAACAAAAAATACAAAGACGGCTCTCCGCTGTGGCCTGCGGATTTTCACATTATAGGCAAGGATATTTTAACAACGCACTGCATTTACTGGCCCACAATAATAATGGCAATGGGCTGGGAATTGCCAAAACATATTTTGGCGCATGGATGGTGGCTTATAGACGGCTCCAAAATGAGCAAAACGAGCGGCACAGGCGTTAATCCCATGGACTATATAGAGAACTACGGCGTTGATGTTTTTCGCTATTACCTGATTCGCGAAATGGTGGTGGGGCTAGATGCAACTTTTAGCCATGATAGTTTTGTTCGCAGAATAAATTCTGATTTGGCAAACGATTTGGGCAATGGATTGAACCGCATTCACAAATTGACTTTAACAAACTTTGACGGCAAAATTCCTGCCTGCGCAGAGCACGGCGAGCAAGAAAAGGAATTGGAAAATCTTTGCCAAAAAGCCATAGATTTCACCAAAAAAAATATAAGCGAAGCAAAACTGAGTTTGATTGCAGAAGAAATTTTAAACCCGATTAAAGCGCTCAACCGCTATTTAGAAGCAACCGCCCCTTGGAAACTTGCAAAAAGCACAGAGCAAAAAGACAAGGATAAATTAGCTACAGTTCTCTACGCTGGCGCAGAAGTTTTGAGAATTGCGCTCGCTCTGCTCTCTCCTGTTATACCGCAAAAAGCAGAGCAGGGCCGTTTAATGCTTGGCTTGCCGGAATTTAGCGAAGAATCATTGAAATTCGGGCTTTTGAAAGGCGGCGAAGTTTTGGGCAAAGGCGAAGCGCTGTTCCCAAGAATACAGGAAGAAACGTAAATGTTTTTATTTGTTCCGCTTATTTTTGCCACTCTTTTTTATGCCTGGTGGCGGTTCCGTTTTGTGTTCCCAAGAAAATATCGCTATCCGGGGGCTTTGCTTTTTACGCTTTGCTTTGCTGCCATGTTTTTTTACAGAGGCATAAGCAATGATTCAATATCTGCAATATTTGCCGCAATAGGTTCTTTTGGTTTTGTGTTTTTGACAAACTGGCTTCTTTTTTGCATATTCTGGGATTTGTTTTTGGGCATAAGACGGCTTCGCGGCAAAAGGAAATTGGCAAACAAAAGGCTTAGAATGCGAAAAGAACCCTTGTTCGCAAGCGCAATAGGCGCTTTAACCTTAGCCTTTTTTTTAATAGGCGGGCCGCCAGCTATTTTTGATTTTAAAGTGGTGAAAGTAAAAGAAACTTTGCCAATAAAACCGAAAGAAGACAGGCAATTGAAAATAGCCTTGTTTTCTGATGTTCATTTTGACGCTCTTTTTCAAATCTCCAAATTGGAAAAAATAGTTGATTCCCTGCAAATTTTGCGGCCAGATGCAGTGTTTTTAGTTGGCGACATAGCCGATGTTCCAATTGAGAAACTGCGAATTTATGATACCTTGTTCAGCCAAATAAGAGCGCCGCTGGGTTTTTATATTTCTACAGGCAACCACGAATCTTTTATGAATCCGGAAGGGCGAACAATGGAATGGCTGCGGAGTTTTGATAATGCAACTATTCTTATAGACGAAACTGTTTGCAACAATTATTTTTGCGTAACTGGCAGAGCAGACCACCAATATGCAAAGCGGCACGCTTCCAGCAGAACTGCGCTAAAAGACTTGACGCCTTCAAATAGCTCCATTCCTTGGTTTTTGCTTGACCACCAGCCCCACGGCTTGGATCGCGGCGATACAAATTTGGCAAGAAAACCCGATTTTGCCTTTAGCGGCCACACCCACGCAGGCCAGTTCTTTCCGGCTGCAATTATAATTAAATTTATATGGCCTTTGAGCTATGGACTGGGCAAACTTGACGGCATTCCATGGTTTGTCACAAGCGGCATAGGCCAATGGGGGCCGCCTTTGCGAATAGGCTCGCACACAGAGCTTGTTTTATTTTTGTTTGAGTAGCTTCTAATGAATGTTAAATTAAAAGTAAAATCTTTAACCCCGGAGGAAAGCAGACCGGGGATTTTGAATATTTGCCCACCGAGCGAACCAACGCCTTTTATAATAAAAAGCGATTATTCTGCTGCAGGCGACCAGCCAGAGGCTATTGAAGAGCTAACCAAAACTTTTAACAACGGAGAAAAATTTCAGGTTCTTTTGGGGGTAACGGGCAGCGGAAAAACTTTTACAATGGCAAATGTGATTAAAAATTTGGGAAAACCAACTTTGATTTTAACCCACAACAAAACGCTTGCCGCACAGCTTTATCAAGAGTTCAAAGCCTTTTTTCCAGAAAATGCCGTTGAATATTTTGTTAGCTACTATGATTACTACCAACCCGAAGCCTATATTGTGGCAAGCGATTTGTTTATAGACAAAGATGCCGCAGTAAATGAAGAAATAGATAAGCTGAGGCTGAGAGCAACAAAAAATTTATTGACTAGAAGAGATACAATAATAGTGGCTTCTGTGAGCTGCATTTACGGTTTGGGAAGCCCTGCGGAATATTTTGATTTGATGATACGTTTAAAAGTTGGAGATGAGCGTGAGCGTTACAGCATTTTGCGAGACTTGGTTTCAATTCAATACGACCGCAACGATTTGGCTTTGGAGCGCGGAACCTTTCGCGTGCGTGGCGAGCGAATAGATATTTATCCCAGCTACGACGATACCGGCATTCGCATAGAGCTTTTTGGAGATACCATAGAATCGCTTTCTTGGTTCAATGTGGTTACAGGCGAAACTATAAAAAATGTTGGAGAAATTTTGATTGCTCCTGCAAAGCATTTTGTGACTAGAGAAGAAAGCCGCACAAGAATTACAGACCAAATTCAAAGAGAATTAGACAGAAGGCTGTTTGATTTGCAAAAAGAAAACAAGGCTCTTGAAGCAGCGAGGCTTGGCACTCGCGTTCGCTATGATATGGAATTGATAAGAGAAACTGGAATTTGCCCAGGCATAGAAAACTACTCGCGCATTATAGAAAACAGAAGGCCCGGCACCCGCCCCTACACTCTTTTGGATTATTTTGGCAAAGACTGGCTTTTGATTGTTGACGAGTCTCATGCGAGCATTCCGCAAGTCAATGGCATGTGCGAAGGCGACAAATCCCGCAAAACAACGCTTGTGGATTATGGCTGGCGGCTGCCTTGCGCGCTTGATAACCGCCCAATGAATTTTGCCGAATTTGAATTTGAGTTTCCGCGCAACGTGCTTTTTGTGAGCGCAACGCCTGCGGAATACGAGCTTAAAAAAACAGGCGGAAAAATTGTTGAGCAGATTAACCGCCCCACAGGCTTGCTTGACCCTGAAGTTTCCGTTAAGCCTATAGAAGGGCAAATGAACGATTTGCTTATACGTATTAAAGAAACCATTGCAGACGGAAACAGAATTTTGGTAACAACGCTCACAAAAAAAATGGCGCAGGATTTAACGGATTATTTGCTTGATAAAAAAATCAAAGCCCGATATTTGCACAGCGATATTAAAACTTTGGACAGGCATGGAATTATACGGGAACTGAGAATGGGAAAATTCGATGTTCTTGTTGGCATAAATCTTTTGCGAGAAGGCTTGGATTTGCCAGAAGTTGCTTTTGTTGCAATTTTGGATGCGGATAAAGAAGGTTTTTTGAGGAACTACAAAAGTTTAATTCAAACCATGGGCCGCGCAAGCCGAAATGTAAAAGGCAAAGTTGTTCTCTACGCAGACAAAATGACCGATTCCATGAAAAGAGCAATTAACGAAACAAGGCGTCGCAGAGAAAAGCAAATTGATTTCAACAGGAAAAATAATATAACGCCGAAAAACGTTCAAAGAAAACTGGAAGATTTGCTGGAAATTAAGGACCCGCTGGAAGAGGTTCGGGGAAAGAAAAGAAAGGGCGCTAGCAAGGGCATACGCGCAAACGCCCCGGAATCCAGCGTTGAAGAGCTGGAAATTGCCATGAAAGAGGCTGCCGCCAGGCTTGATTTTGAGGAAGCGGCAAGGCTGAGAGACTTGCTTAGGGGGATTTAATTTCTATCTTCCTGCCATGTCCATTATCTATACCCTAACCGATGAGTCGCCTCGCCTTGCTACAGAAAGCTTGCTGCCAATAGCCAAGTTTTTTGCAAACGCTGCAGGCATTGAAATTGAGACTAAAGATATTTCCTTGGCATCTCGCATTTTGGCGGCTTTTGAGCTTGCATCAGACGACCTTGCCTATTTGGGCAAGCTAACAAAAGAACCTGGCGCGAATATAATAAAACTTCCAAATATTTCTGCAAGCATTCCGCAAATGAAAACTGCTATTGCCGAGCTTCAAAGCAAAGGATATAAAATACCCGATTATCCCGAAAAACCTCAAAACGAAGATGAGCAAAAAATAAAAGCGATTTATGACAAGGTAAAAGGCTCCGCTGTAAACCCCGTGCTGAGACAAGGCAACTCAGACCGGCGCGCTCCGCTTTCCGTTAAGCAATACGCAAAAAAACATCCGCACTCAATGGGCGAGTGGAAAGCGGATTTCAAAACCGCAGTTGCCTCAATGAGCGACGGCGATTTTTATGAAAGCGAAAAATCCATAACGCTGAAACAAGACAGCAGTTTTTTAATTGAATTTATTAATGAAAAAGGCGAAAAAGTTTTATTGAGAAACTCAAAACCGCTTTTAGCTGGCGAAATTTTGGATGCCTCTGTGCTCAAAATCAAAAAATTGGAAAGATTTTTTGAATGCGAATACGCAGTGGCAAAGAAAAACGAAATGGCTGTTTCGGTTCATTTGAAAGCCACCATGATGAAAGTAAGCGACCCTGTGATTTTTGGAGTTGCATTCAAAACGCTTTTCAAATCTCTTTTCTGCAAATATTCAAAAGAGTTTGCAGAACTAGGCATAGACCCGAACAATGGGCTTTTGGACTTGCGAAAGAAAATTGCAGGCACTCCAAAAGAAGCAGAAATTGAAAGCGAAATTCAAAACGTGCTGAAAAACGCTCCGCAGCTGGCAATGGATTTCAACAGCCCAAGCGATGTGATTGTAGATGCTTCAATGCCTTCGCTCATTCGCCGCGCCCCAAAAAACGAGCTTGCCCTTATCCCAGACCGCTCTTATGCAGGAGTTTACGCCACGGCCATAGATTTTTGCAAAAAAAATGGAGCTTGCAACCCGTCAACAATGGGCAGCATTCCAAATGTGGGTTTAATGGCGCAGTCTGCGGAAGAGTATGGCAGCCACGACAAAACTTTTATTGCAAAAGAAAACGGAATTATACAGGCTCTTGATGCAAACGGCAATATTCTTTTGGAGCAGAAAGTTGAAGCGGGCGATATTTTCAGAATGTGTCAAACAAAAGACATTCCTGTTCGCAACTGGGTTCGCTTGGCAATTGAACGGGCAAAAATCACGCAAACTCCCGTAGTTTTTTGGCTTGACCCTAACCGCGCCCACGACAGGGAATTAGAAAAAAAGGTTAAGGATGAATTCAAAAAAATGGATTTGAGCGGAGTGGAAATCAGCATAAAAGATCCTGCTGACGCAACTTTGTTTTCAATGCAAAGGGCAAAGGAAGGTTTGGACACTATTTCTGCGACTGGCAATGTTTTGAGAGATTATTTAACGGATTTATTCCCGATTTTGGAGCTGGGCACTTCTGCGAAAATGCTCTCTATTGTTCCGCTTTTGGCGGGCGGCTGTATTTTTGAAACGGGCGCGGGCGGTTCTGCTCCCAAGCAGGTTGAGCAGTTATTGCAAGAAAATTATTTGCGTTGGGATTCCCTTGGCGAATATTTTGCGTTAACGGAATCTTTGAATTTTTATTCAAGGCAGGCAAAAAACAAAAAAGCGGAAATTCTGGCAAAGGCTCTTGACTTAGCAAATGGAAGCATTTTGGAATTTAACCGCGTTCCTGCTCGCAAACTTGGCGAGCTTGACAATAGAGGCTCGCATTTTTACCTGGCTCTTTACTGGGCAACGGAACTTGCAAAACAAAACGATGATTTGGAATTGAAGGCAAAGTTTGAACCCATTGCAAAGTATTTGAGCGAGAATGAGCAAAAAATAGCAGGGGAGCTTGCCGCTGAGCAGGGCAAGCCAGTTGATATTGGCGGCTATTATTTGCCAGATGCGGAAAAATTGGCAAAGGCAATGAGGCCGCTAGAAATAATGCGAATAACTTAAACTGAACATCCTGCCCGGAGTTGGATAGGCATCGTAAATGTTCTGATATTCAGCGCCATTCAAATTTCTGGCGTAAAAGGAAATGGTGCTGGCAGGCGTTGGTTTGCAGCCAATGCCTAAGTGGTAAAATGCCTTTGCGGGGATTTCTTTTCTTTGGGCTTTGTCTCTGTAAATAACCGAATGCGCTTCTCCTTCCAGCCTTAATTCAAGTGAGTAGGGGAGCGTGATTGCCATTGTGCTGTAGTATTGTTCTTTTGGCTCGTTTGGCAATTTGCC
This sequence comes from Candidatus Fibrimonadales bacterium, assembly GCA_009777135.1. Lineage (GTDB taxonomy): Bacteria > Fibrobacterota > Fibrobacteria > Fibrobacterales > Fibrobacteraceae > Fibrimonas. Next base: position 1,758 of record WRMM01000041.1, on the reverse strand, counting down.
AGGCTCTTGGAATGTTGCGTTTGCATTTATTTTTAGCCAACTGAAAAGTTCGCTGTAAACTTCCCCTTCAAACCCATATACTTCGCCTTTTTCTGCATTTATCGGCTTTGAAAGCCCACCGCTTGCGTGGTAAACTATGCGGTCTCTAATGCGATTGGCAAATGCGGTTGTTATTATTTGCGTTTTTTTTCTTTTGTATCCCACGCTTAATTCTGCCTGCTCGCCTTGTTCCGCTTTTAAATTAGGGTTAGATAAAATTCCAAAAGATGTGCTGAAAAGCTCAAGCAAAGATGGCGCTCTAAAATAATGCCCCGCAGCAACGCTGCTGCTCCACAGAGAGTTTTCTTTGCCAAAATTCGCCGATATTCTGCCTGAATTCAAATATCTGGTATTTTCTTTGAATTCGCTATCCATAAAAAAGCCAGAAACTTTGCCGCTTTCCTGTTTTTCTATGTTAAATCTGGAGGCTGCATTTGCTTTTATGTTGAAAAAATCTGCTGGGATGAGCGTTCCTGCGAATGAGGCTTGCAAAAGCGTATTTGAAAATTCGTAGCTGGAAAGCATTGCGGAGCTGTTTCTAGATTCTAAGTATTGGTAGTTGAAGTAGGTGTGAAGTTCTGTTTTTATTTTTTTATTTTCTAAATAGAAAGAGCCTTGGCCGCCGCCATTTTTTATTAGAAGCCCGCTTTGCGTATGCTCATTTAAGTTGTAGCCAATTTTGTCTAAAGGATAGTGCCATCTGCTCATATTTTTTTCAAAACCTGCAAAGGTCAAAAGCCCAAAATATCTGCTTGGCTCAATTTCGTAGCTTGCCAAAACAGCATCGCTTGCAGAGTTGGCGGTTTTTGTTTCTTGGTCTTCGCGGCCCGGAATGCCGCCGGCCGAGGAGCAATGCTCCAGCCTTAGAACGCTGTTGCTTTTGCTGTGGGCAAATCTGAATGAATGGGTTCCGGAGATTTGCGAATATTCTGCGTTTTTTCGCTTTGTCCAAAAATCGTCTTGGGTATTGTATTCCGTGCCGTTGCGGTTCAGGTAGGGGAAGTTGTTGTCTGAGGCTCGGTAAGATATGTTGCTTGTCCAAAACAGGGAATCGGTGAGCGGCGAGCTTGCCTGCATTGAGAGAAATCTGCTGTTATAGCTTCCATAAGAGGCATAAAATTTGCCTCCTTTTGCAGCGGCATCCTTTGAAACCAGATTTATAACGCTCATTCCATTTGCCGCAAATTTGGCTGGCACAAAACCCTTGTAAATCTCAATTTTTTCGTAAAGGTTCAAATCTATGCCTCCCAAATCTGCCATCCCAAGCCCTTGCAAAACCACGCCGTCTATGGCAATTGCAATCTGGTCTCCCTGCATGCCTCTTATAGACACGCTTTGAAAGCTCCCCATTCCGCCTCTTTGCCTGGTTTGCATCCCCGCATGAGCAGCCAGCACCTCAGCAAGCGACAAGTTTTTGCCTGCCCATTCAGCGCTTTTAATTTCAATTGCGCCATCGCTATTCTCAATAGCACCACCCAAAATTTCACTTGCGGGGAGCGAGTAAACAACTGGCTCGGCAGCAACCGCTGCGCTAAGGAAAATGGAAAAGAACAATAAAAAAATCATTCGTTCTACCTCGGAACATTGTTATCACCCAAACAGGTTTTCCGACTTTGGCTCTTTTGCCATCACGGTAGCGGGACTGCTCTTGATTTTCACAAGATTACCCTGAGAGAGTGAAGGTAATATAGTAATCGCCACTGTTGTCCGTTAAAAAAA
>WRMM01000040.1 GCA_009777135.1 Candidatus Fibrimonadales bacterium | reverse complement strand
GTCAGCGGCAAACAACGCAATCGTTTCCGTTTACAATCTGAATGGCACGCTTGTCAGCATGCAGAATTACTCCAGCGGCGTTTACAATGTGTCGTTAGACCATTTGCCAAAAGGAATGTATATAGTAAAAACAACGTTTGGCGCCAGCGCGCAAACACTGCGCATAACAGTGCGGTAACGCAGCTGCAAAACAACTAAAGCAAAAGCAAGCCTCGCAAGGGGCTTGCTTTTTTTTTGGGGCTAAGCCCTCGCAAGCAACTCTGCCAATTCCCTGTCAAAACGCTCTGCGTTGTTATATTGAGGCAGGTCTTTGTGCAAATTTTCGCCCACGCTGAGCAAACCAAAATCCAGGTTTTTGTAGTTCCAGTAAGAGAAACCAACATCGGCTTCTTTCAAAAGAAAAGTAAAATCGCGAATCCAGTTCAGCTGACTTGCGCGCTCAACTTGAACATAAACGCCAAATTCATTGCAAGCAACGGGAACTTTATATTTAGACCTAAATTCCAAAGCATTTTCCATTGTAGAATACAAACGAGTTTTGCTCCATGCTCCGTCTTCAATGGGCAGCGTCACTGCAAAATCCTTCTTTTCTGGCGGGGCATAAGTTCCGGGCCAAGAGCGGTCTTGCTTAAAATACGGCTCCGGTATCCAGTTTGCATGTTGATGCGTAAAAATCACAGGCTGGTAAGAGTGAAAACTATATAAAACATTGTCATCGTCCAGAGGGGTTAAATCTGCGAATTTTGCTGGATTGTTCCATTTATTTGAACCAACGACTATAGGAGCCTTTGGAGCGATTTTTCTTATATGCCAAAATAATTCATCTTTAACTTTGTTCCACGTCTCTGAATCCGGCGCAACAGGCTCGTTTAGAATTTCAAGCAAAATATTTTTTTTGCCGCCATACCGCTCTGCCAAAACAGACCAAACTTTTTTTGCATCATCTTTAGCTTTTGAATCTGCAAAAAGGGGCTGCGCATTGCGCAAGGTTCCTTGATGAAAGTCATGCCCGGGGCATTTGTGCAAATCAAGAATCAAAGCAAGCCCTGAATCCAAAATTTGGTCAACCGCTTTATCCATAATTTCAAATGCAGCATTATCCAATTCCAAATTTTCGCCTTTGAAAAAATTGAAATAATCCACCGGCAAACGAACATGGTTAAAGCCCAAATCCTTTATAAATTGCAAATCTTTCTGCGTTATAAAACTCTTTGCATGTTCATAAAAACCCGGAAAGCCCACAGGGTCTTTTTCCTCAATGCAATCAACTTGGCTAAACCATCCGCCTATATTAAGGCCCCGCAACCTTTCTTTAAGAATGTCCATGATGGTAAGGTAGAAATTTCTTGACTTAAACGCTTATCACATAATTCTTAATCGCATCGCTCAGCGATGTGAAAACTTTTTTCAATTCCGCTTCGTCTTCTTCCAAAAGCGTTATGCGAAAGCCAAGAAGATCTGAGCAAAAACTGCTCATTGGAACCGTGCAAATTCCAGTTGCTCCCAAAAGATAATAAACAAAGCGATAATCAGGGCTAACGCCTTTGCACCACTCCTCTACTTTTTCGCGGATTTTAGGATTTTCAATGCGCAAACTTTGCTTGTTGTTCAAAACTCCGTCTTTGAAAATTATGGAATTATAAAATGCGCCATAAGTTTGGTTGAACATTAACTCCTGCACTTCGCCAAGAATGCTGCTTATCAAGGCGCTCCGTTTGCCTGTTGTTTCGTTAATCCCAAGCCTATGTGCTTCAAATTGCGGATCTCCGTATATAAGAGGCAAAGCCAGCTGCGGCAAAGTGGTAGAGCAAACTTCTATCATTTTGGCATTATCCAGAGATTCGCAAAAAGCGGCAAATTGAGGGTCTTTGTTTCTGTTGTAATATTCCATCCATCCACAGCGCGATCCTGGCCAAGGCACGTCTTTGGAAAGCCCCTTCATTGCAAGGCCGGGAACATCTTCAATATATTCTGCCAAAGAATAAGACACTGCGCCATTGTAAACAATTTTATTGTAAACTTCATCTGAAATAACAAAGAGCCTGTACCTGCGGGCTATATCTATAATCTTTTTCAAATATTCAAGCGGCCACACCATTCCCGTTGGATTATCAGGGTTTATTATTAAAATGCCAACTATATTCTCATTGTACTTAACCTTGTTTTCCAGTTCTTCCAAATCTGGATACCAGTGGTTTGCAGGGTCTAGCCTGTAGGTGATTGGGTCTGAATTTGCATGAGCCGCTTCTGCCGAGCTATGCGTGCTGTAAGCGGGCGATGGGCCAATAATGCGGCTGTTTGGGTCTAAAAGCTTATAAGCAGTGGATATTGCATCGCCCAAGCCGTTGAAGAACAAAACATCTTCTGGCGTTATTTGCGCGCCACCCAAAGCATTAGTCTTTTCGCATAAAAATTCCCTTGTAGCTAAAACTCCCTTTGATGGGCAATAGCCGTAAGATTTGTTTTGCTGCGCCAAATTGGATATTATATCTTTAATCCAGCCTGGAAGCTGGCATTTTTTCTCTATCGGATCGCCTATGTTTTCCCAGTGAATATGCAAGCCAAGGGCTTTAAGCTGGTTCGCTTTTTTTACAATCTCGCGAATTTCATATTTAAACTCCTTTGAGCCATCTGACAAAAGTTTTCTACGCATGGGGGTAAGGTAGAAATTTCTATAGTAAACAATGATTAACTCAATGCTTGGGTATGGGCAATGCTAAAACATGCCCTTTTTAGCGAATTTAAGCCGTTTTTTGTAAAATTCCCCATACCCTATACCCCATACCCCAAACCCAAAGCGACTTAATCAGCGATTACTATATTATGCTCATTGAGCAATTATCCTATGCTATGCTTGTCAAATTAACAAAGGAGGATTTATGGATAGCGCAGAATTCGATAGAAGAAATTTTTCTACATTACCCCCATGGCTACAGCGCTTTTTCTTTTGGCAAACGGGTTTGAAGAACTTGAATTCGTTGCTCCCTACGATATTCTGCACAGAGGCGGAATTAAAATTCAAACTGCTTCCATAAGCGATAATATTGAGGTTTTGGGAGCGCATGGCTTAAAGGTTTTGGCAGATGCGCTTTTGAAGCAAGTTGAAGGTTTGCCTTTTGATTTGCTGGTTTTGCCCGGCGGCGGAACAGGAACCCAAAATTTGCTGGAAAGCGAGGCAGTTAAAAATTTGCTGCTGAAAAGCAATGAAGCTGGCAAAACAATTGCCGCTATATGCGCTGCGCCAAAAGTTTTGGCAAATGCGGGAATTCTTCGCAATCATTCTGCAACGAGCTATCCTTCTGTGAGGGGTGAAATTGAGCCGCTTTGCAAAAGGTATCTGGATGTTCCTGTTGCTGTCAGCGAAAATATAATCACGTCAAAAGGAGCGGGCACCGCTGCGGAATTTGGATTTTGTTTGCTGTCTTTGCTGGTAAGCTCAGAAAAAGCCGCGGAAGTTAGAGGACAGATGAAGTTTTGAGAAAAGCCTTTTTACTTTCCCTGCTTTTAGCCCAAATAACGCTTGCCAAAAATATCGGCGGCAATGTGGGCATTAAAATCAATGCTGGCATTTGGGGAGCACCCACAGCTGGCGTTTTTGCCGTGGATACAATGGAAAAATTTGGCGGCAACTGGCGTGTTTTGAGAGTGCCTTTGCAAAACGGGCGGTATTTTGAAACTTTGCCAGCTTTTTTTGTTCTAAGCTTGGGCGCAAATTATAAAGACGATTTCTTGATTCATGCAGAATTTCCGCTGAAGCGAGACATTGAAGCGTGGTACCAAGACTCCTACAAACGCACTTATACTTTTGCGCCCTCGGAATTGGATTTGAATGTTCCAACGGAAGCGTGGGGGCAATGGAATAACCCCGCAGGCTTTGTGAAGTTCGGGCGTTTTAAACCTGAAATTGCTCCAACCCCGAATTCAATAATTTTGGGTGGCGCTCCTCACCACGACGCTATTCATTGGAAATTTGCAGCAGGAATCGCAAGATATGATTTTTTGATTGTCTCTCTAAACGCCTGGCTGGATTCAAATGAAATAAAAAAACAGCGAGATGCAAAAGCTACCATCCCAAACGCAAGAGGAAGAGTTTATGCGGAACCTGCTAAAAACCTGCTTTTGCACAAAGTTGGCATAGATGGCCGTTTTGGCTACATTTCCATTGTTGAGCAAAGTTTGATTGGCGGCAAATATTTGGAGTTCAGAGATATTTCTCCATTCATCGCTTGGCACAATAATTTTAGCTATGGATACAGCAAAATGTCCACCGCTTTTGAGGCGGGGCTTAGACCAGCGAAAAATTCGGAATTTTATTGGCAGTTTGTGATGGAAGATATTGAAAGCCCCGTTGGCGAGGTTGTAGGAGACAAAGGCTACACAACGCTTGCGTTTTTAGCAGGCTACAAGCAAAGGATTCCGCTTGGCATTTATGGCGAAATAGAAAGCAGAATAGATGCGGTTAACACAGACCCGCACTTTAACAACAATAAAATTCCTTTGCAAAAAATGACAAGCAGAAAAATTTACAACAGCAATTTTAGAGAACAGGCAAAACCGAATTTTGCGGATATGTACATTGTTGACTACCCGCTTGGCTACCGCAGAGGTCCCGATGCCATTGACTTGTGGTGGAATCTTAAATATGCTTCTGCAAATAGAAAATTCAATGCAGAACTGGAAACCGCTTATTTAAGGCAGGGTGATTGCGAAATTTACTCAGACCATGAAAAATGCAGCCAAAGCAACGTTTTAGGCGGCATTGAGGAAAGATTGTTTTTGCTTGATTTTTTGGCAAATTATTTTTACAGCAAACATATTAATATTTATGCCGGAGCTGGGTTTCAAAATGCTAAAAACAAAGACAATATTTCCGGGAATGACAGGAATGACAAGTGGGTAAAGCTTGGGATGCAGCTTGGGATTTGACATTATCCCAAAGAGAACGATTCGCCAAGATAAATTCTTCTAGCTTCTTCGTCATTTGCCAAAAATTGCGAAGTGCCCTCTGTTAGCACCTCGCTTTTGTACATAATATAGGCGCGGTCGGTTATGGATAGCGTTTCTCGAACATTGTGGTCTGTTATCAAAATCCCCATGCCCTTGGCTCTTAACGCATTTATTATTGTTTTTATATCATCCACGGCTATAGGGTCTATGCCGGCAAAAGGCTCGTCTAGCAAAAGAAATCCTGGTTCGCTTGCAAGAGCGCGAGCTATCTCCAAACGCCTGCGCTCACCGCCTGAGCAGCTGTGGGCGGTGGTTTTTCTTATGTGGGTTATTTTAAATTCTTCAAGCAGCTGCTCCAATCTTTCTTTGCGTTGCTTGCGGTTTAAATTCAGCGTTTCTAAAATTGCCATTATATTATTTTCAACAGACAGCTTGCGAAATATGGAAGCTTCTTGCGGAAGGTATCCAAGCCCTAATTTAGCTCGGCTGTGCATTGGCAGACTGCTTATATCTTTGGAATCCAAAAACACATGCCCTTTATCTGGCCGCACCAGCCCGACTATCATGTAAAACGACGTTGTTTTGCCTGCGCCATTTGGTCCCAAAAGCCCAACAATTTCGCCTCTCGAAACGCTGAGGGAAACATCTTTAACCACAGTTCTGTTGCTGTAGCTTTTGCAAATTTTTGCCGTATGTATGGTGCTTACGCTTGCAGGCATTTTGGGAAAATAGAAATTTAATTTCTATTTTCCATGCCATGAACAGAATCATTTCAATAATAACGCTGATTGCATTAATCACAACATTTTCTTTTTCGCAAGAAGATTCATTCAAGCTTGGCATTCGGACTGGATTTAATTTATACAATGTATTTGGATATGGTCCCCCTTCCGATTTAGGAACGGGTTTTGGCGGAGGAGCGGTTGCAAGCATCCCAATTGCAAGTTCTTTGACTTTTAACCCAGAGCTGAACTTTTTTTACAGAAAACTGAATACAGTGAACCACGATGCGCCTGCCATAAAAAGAAAGGCCGATATTACCGAATTAGCCATAGGCATTCCTGCTGTTCTTCAATATACGCCGTTTTGCATGCTGCCGCTTTATCTGATTTCTGGAGTTCAGCTGGATATTCCTGTTAAGTCTGAGTGGACAGAGGAAATGACGTTGATTCCAGGTCCACCTCAACCCATTGAAACAAAAATTGACAGAGCGACAGTTGATTTTGGAATTCTTTTGGGGCTTGGCTACAAAATAAGCCCAAACTTTGCGGTTGACTTTAGAGGCCTTATCAGTTTAACGGAACTATCAGCAGATAAGGATTACGAAAATCATTTAAAAACACGCTTTCCAGATAGAGATGGCAAACGTTATTGGTTTCAATACGGTTTGGGTTTAAGCTATTTCTTTTAGCAATCTTTCCAGCGCCTCGCTCAGCACAGACCTTGGGCAAGCCAAATTAATCCGCTGAAAACCCTCGCCACCCAAGCCAAATATAGGACCGCTGTTCAGCCACAGCTTGGCTTTATGCGTAATAACATCGTCTAGTTCTCTTATTGACAAACCTAGCGCAGAGCAGTCAAGCCATGCTAAATATGTTCCTTCAAGTTCAATCATTTTGATTTTTGGTATATGCGTTTGCAAATATTCGCGCAGAAAAATTCTGTTTCCGTTTAAATATTTCAGCAACTCTGCCAGCCACTCCGCACCGCTCTCATACGCCGCTTTGCATGATACTAAGCCCATAATGCTCGGCTGATTCAAACCGCAATTCGCATACTCGTTTTTGAACGCATTGCGCAAGGTTTTGCTTGAAATAAAATTGTTTGCATGCTGCATTCCCGCAAGATTAAATGTTTTGGACGGCGAAGTGCAGGTGATGGAAATATCGGCAAAGCAAGGGTCTAGCTTGGCAAATACAAGGTGGCGAAAACCAGGGTAAACAAAGTCTTGGTGTATTTCGTCTGCAAGCACAAGAACATCATATTTAACGCAAATTTCGCCCATGCGCATAAGCTCGTCATGCGTCCAAACACGGCCCACAGGATTATGCGGGCTGCACAAAATAAATAATTTTGCCTGCTTTGCTTTGTTTTCAAAATCTTCAAAATCTATGCCGTATTTCCCGTTTTCGTATGCAAGCTCATTTACAAGCAATTTCCGCTCGCTGTGCCTAATGGCAGATTCAAAGGGATGATACACTGGCTGCTGGATAAGCACTCCTTCTCCTCTTTTTGTGAAAGCGCGAATGGCTACAAATATGGCATTCACCACTCCTGGCGTAACAACAAGCTGCTCAGGTTCGGTATGCCAGTCAAAATATTGCTCAAACCATTTTTGCAAAACGGGAAAGTATGAGCTATCCGGTTCGGAATATCCAAAAATCCCATGCTTGACTCGCTCCGCCAGCGCATCCAGCACGCACGGCGGAGATTGAAAATCCATATCGGCAACCCACAGCGGCAGCACATCGCTTGGTTTTCCGCGCAAGGCTGGGTTGTATTTCATGCTGTATGTGTTGTGCCGTTCTATTACGCTGTCAAAGTTAAATTTCATATTATTGAATTTAGAAAACAGGGCAAACGCATCTAAATTTTAATCTAAATTGTGATTTTGCCGCAGGTAAACGGTATTGCTGTGGATATTTGGATGTTGCAGACGTTCGTTGCCGTATTGCGGATGGGCGTTGCCGTGTTGCAGACGTTCGTTGCCATGTTGCGAATGGACGTTGCCGTGTTGCAGACGTTCGTTGCCATGTTGCGAATGGACGTTGCGAATGGGCGAAAGATTTTTCGCCCCTACACCACGGCGTGCCATTTGGTATTTTTCGTGCCGTGATTTGTCATATTCGGGATAAACGCAATAATAATCCGTCTGCAATCAACGCTGTAGGGGCGAAAAAATCTTTCGCCCATTCGCAACGAATTTCGCCCATTCACAACGAATTGCAACATCGCAATGAATATTTGCCGTATTTTGCCAAAAAATCAGATATATAGCCAAAATTTAGATGCGTTTGCCCTGATTTAGAAAAGGGTTAAATCTTCTTAATCAGATAAATTTTTCTATATTATCCCCTCACATATAGGAAATCGATTATGACTTTTGCTTTTATTTGCGATGAATACTTTCAAAAGAAGGTATCAAACGTTTGGTTCAATGGGGAAATCCCTAACCATAAGGTAGTCAATATGACTGCAGACGAGTTTTTAGAGACCGGAAAGCTGCCCGAAGGGATTTCTGGGGTTCTGATTGAGCGATCTACCTGGCAAAAAAGCTTTAGCATGTTCCGTTATTTTAACTTGCTCCCGCTTTTAGAAGAAAAAATTCTGGCTTTTGTTGCAAACACGCAAGAGCCTGAGCTAAAGAGCCGAGGGGCAATGAAAGGAAAGGAATTTATTTTTCCAAACAGCATAAACGCAGAAGACGCCTCAACACAGCTAACCCGCCTGCTGGAGCTTGCACCCCCAACTTTCACGCACCAAAAGTCCAAAGCCCTCGCTTAGATTTAAAATTTGCCATGAAAAGAGTTACGCTTGAGACCATTCTAGACAAAGCGTGTTTTTTTGGATTGCGAGGAGGGGAAAATTTACTGGGGCAATTGCCTGAACTGCAGGGCGATAGAACAGGGCTTTTGATAGAATTGGGCAACAGCAAGCTATTTAAACGGAACGCTTTTGCGGATATTTCTGCTATTTCTGATTTTAGCGAGAAAAAAGGGTGGAAAATAATTCCGAATGAAACGGATTTCAAATATCCGGAAGAAAAAGAAAAATGGGTTAATTGCTATGTAAATATAAGCGTGCTGAAACGCAGCTTCGCAAGAATTGCGGTGTTGCTTCCAAAAGAGAAAAACGAGAATTTGGAAAATATTGAGAAATCATGCGTGGCAATTTTTAGCGAAAACGATTTGCAGGGAATTGAAATTGACGATTTGCTAAGGCTGAAAATCGCAGAATTAAATATCCCTAAAACGCCTCTGTTTCTATCTGCAAAGTATTTTTGGGGTTTTACCTTGCTGCTTTGCATTTTGCCGTTTTTTATAGCAAGCAAGCCTGGGGAGCAGGTTAGCAATTTGCGAAATATTTCCAGCGAAGTGCAAAAATACTCAGAAAAAAGCGATATAGTCCATGTTCTTAAAGAGGGCGAAACTTTAACGCAAATAGCTCGCTTTGCAATTGGAAAATACAATTCTTTGGTCACCACAGAAGCGATGGTTAGAGAATATTTGAAGGACAATGAATTGTCTTTGGATAGCAAAACGAAACCAGGCGATACTTTGCGGCTGAAATTGCCTGCATTCAATAATCCTCGCCACAAATCCATGCAGGCTGCGTGGGGATTTTTCACAGGGCTTTTGAACGACAGCCTTGCCTACATAACGGAGCTTTACAATGAAAGGCAAACCGCAACTATGCGGCGCCACGACGGAGTAGATGTGGCAGGGCGCAAAGGAACCCGAATTTTAGCCCCTTTCAGCGGAACAGCCTGGCTTGCGGAAGATGAACGCGGCGGGCTTATGATAGCGATAGCCAGAGAAAAAGATTTGCTTGTTTTTATGCACTGCGACCAGCGTTTTTATTTGAATGGCCAAGCAGTTATGGAAGGAGATCCGGTAGCTTCCGTTGGAACCAGCGGTCACACAACCGGCCCTCATGTGCATGTGGCAGCAGGAAGAATAACGCCAAACGGCGAGCGCAGCATTGGCGGCATAAGGTATGCGATTTTGGATCCGTTTGCGTGGCATAAGGAGATTTAACATGCGAAAAAGAGTTTTTTTGTTTATGGGCGGGCCGTCTGCGGAGCATTCGGTTTCTGTTGTTAGCGGAACAGGAATGGCAAGGGCTTTGGATGCTCGCAAATATGCGATTCATCCTGTGCTTATTGCGCAAAATGGGGAGTGGATATGGAGCAGCAAACCACTTTCGCCATATCAGGCGCAGAATTTCAGCGTGAATTTTTTTGCGGGCGCAGAGAACGGAATGCAAAAAAAACTGCGCCCTTCGCTTGAGGAGTTAAAGCCAATAGATGTGGCATTAATCGCTTTGCATGGTCGCTTTGGAGAAGACGGCCATATCCAGGCAATGCTGAATTATGCAGAAATTCCATACACAGGCAGCGGCATGCTTTCTAGCGCGCTTGCTATGGATAAAATAAAGAGCAAGGAAATTTTCAAGGCAAACGATATTCCTACCGCAGATTTCAAAGTTTGGCAAAGAGAGTTTTTTTCAAAGGAGTTGATAGAAGAGACGTTCAAAAATCTCGGTTCGCCTATTGTGATAAAAGACCCGCTTGGCGGTTCTTCGCTAGACATGGGTTTTGCAAAAAATGCAGAAGAGGCTGGCAAGCTATGCGAAAAGCTTTTTGAAAAAAGCAGCAGGCTTTTGGCGGAGGCTTTTATAGCTGGGCAAGAGATGAGCTGCGGTTATATTGAAGGCTGCAAGCCGCTTCCGCCAACGGAAATTAAAATGACAACAAGGGATTTTTTTGATTTTGAAGCAAAATACAATGGCGAAGTTATAGAGATTACACCAGCAGAAATTCCGGAAAGCCTCACAAAAAAAATCCAAGATCTTGCTCGCAAAACTCACTACGCTCTTGACTGCGAAGTTTATAGCCGCACTGATATTCGCATAGATAAGGATGGACAGCTTTTTGTGCTTGAACTAAACACGCTCCCCGGCATGACGCCCACATCTTTTTTGCCGCAGCAAGCTGCGTGCATCGGTTTGGATTATCCCGCTTTGGTTGAGGTGTTGATTGAAAAAAGCATGAGTTAATCATTGCTTACTAAGAGACATTTTAAAAGAATAATAACATTTTGAAAAATTTCCCTTGACAACTAGCTTAATATTTTCTATATTTACATTATATGATAAATGTATATAAAATGTCCTATCCCGTGAAAGTCATAACATGAAAAACGTGATTAAAAATTATACGGATACATGCGTTGGCTGTAATCGTTGCATTAGAGTTTGTCCTATTGAAGAGGCCAATGTTGCTTTTAAGGATAGCGATGGAAAAATTAAAGTTACGATAGATGACAGCAAGTGCATTGCTTGCGGAAGCTGTCTGCCGGCGTGCGATCATGGCTCTAGGCATTATCAAGATGATACTAAACGTTTCTTTAACGATTTGAAAGCAGGAGCGCCAATAAGCGTTTTTGCCGCGCCTGCTATCAGAATCAATTTTAAGGAATATGGACGTTTGTTCACTTGGTTGCGTTCATTGGGAGTGCGGAAAATTTACGATGTTTCGCTGGGAGCCGATATTTGCACTTGGGCGCATATTCGCTATAT